>JBILKC010000360.1:0-2759 GCA_044376885.1 Hylemonella sp.
GTCTTCAACGCAGACCCGTATGCGGCTTGCAGGCAAGGCGACACACGTCACGGTGACCATACCGCCGGTGCGGTTGTACTTGATGGCGTTGGACAGCAAGTTAAGCAAAATCTGCTTGACGCGGGTGCGGTCCGCCTTGACGAAAAACTCCTCAGAGAGCACGGGGAAGTTCACGCGGATGGCGCGCTTGCTGGCTTGGGGAGCGATCATGCCTTCACATTCGAGTAGCACCACGGCCAGCGACATGGGTTCGGGTGACAGGGACATGCGCCCGGACTCAATGAGCGCGAGGTCAAGAATTTCGTTGATCAGCTCCAGCAGGTACCAACCGCCTTGCTGTATCTGGTCCAGGCTGCGTTTCTGGGTGGGGGTGGGCGGCGGCACACCCGAGTCAATAAGCTGGGCAAAACCCAGGATGGCTGACAGTGGCGTGCGCAGTTCATGGCTCATCGACGACAAAAAATCGGACTTGGCGCGGTTGGCTTCTTCGGCCGCGAGCTTGGCCTTTTGCAGTTCCTGGGCCGCCTTCTTACGTTGCGAGTTGTCTGCACCGATCAGCAGGTAGCCAATGATGGCATCGTAGTCATCGCGCAGCGCGGTGATGGACACGATGGCCGGAAAGCGACTGCCGTCCTTGCAGATGTAGGTCAGCTCATAGACGTCTTCAATGCCGCGCGAGGCCTTGAACGCCAGGGCGCCAAAGCCGGCGCTGATGGGGGTAGCCAGTTCCAGACTGAGCGCCTGCGCACGCTCACTGACCTCTTGCGGGTCGTGGATGTCACTGGGGCTGATCCTGTTGACCACTTCCACCGCGGCATAGCCGAGCATGCGCTCCGCACCAGTGTTGAACAGTTGAATGATGCCGTTGGCATCGG
This sequence comes from Hylemonella sp., assembly GCA_044376885.1. Classification (GTDB taxonomy): domain Bacteria; phylum Pseudomonadota; class Gammaproteobacteria; order Burkholderiales; family Burkholderiaceae_C; genus JBEIGE01. The sequence continues at coordinate 876 of JBILKC010000360.1, forward strand.
TGGCGATGATGGAAAAGCTGGCGCTACCCAGAATTGCGTTTTGCAAGGCGTAATGGGTTAACGGGTGCGGTGCGTCCAGCGCGGGACAGGCCGGGTCACGCGCCAAGGGACACAGCAGGTGGGCGCAAACGGTGTCATTCAGGGTATCTGGCGCATGTGGGGCAAACATGCGACGATGGTCGCCACGGCGGGCGTCAGGGTCTGTACGGTACCCAACATAGTGGCTAAGAGTTAGCCATCCACCACCTGGGGCCAAAGCAAGGTGACCGCTGAACCATGGTGTGCGAGGTTTGCAGCAGCCCGAGTTGACGGGCCAATGTTGATACGTCACTGCCCATGATGAGCCAGGATATGCGTGGTCAACCCCTCGGCCCAGACTTGGTATCCCAGGGCACTGGGGTGAATGCCGTCCATCGACATGCCCGTTGAGCTGGTGGAGGCAGGATGACCCAATACGGTACGGTGCCGATGCGCGCCGAACAGGGCTTGCAGCAGCCGGTTCATTTCATGGGCCCAGGTTCCCATGAACCACCGCAGTGGCTGTGGCAAGGCCTCGCAGGCGTGCATCGGGGGGACTGTGGTGTGCACCAGGAGGCTGGGAGCGAAGCGCTCGTCGATCTGACTCGCCAGTTGACTCTGCCACAGCGCCCATCGTTTGGGGGTACACAGACCGGTCGCGTCGTTGGCTCCGATGGAGAGCACCACCACGTCAAACGGCAGCGCAGGCAATTGATCCAGCAGGGCAACCAGCCCGGGCGAGTCCAAGCCGTTGGCTGCCAGCAGTTGCCACTCCACCGTGAAGTGATTGGCAAGCCCCTGCACAAGCTGACCGCACAAGGCCTGGTCTTGCGTGGACACACCCACACCTGCAGCACCAGAGTCGCCCGCAATCAGGATTCGGCAGTGAGGGCCGCTACCGCTTTGGCCCGAGCGTAGACCGGAAGCCTCAGGCAGCTTGGGTGTGATCCGGAACACATGCCGTGCCTGTAACCATAAAACCGGCCACAGAATGGCAAGCAACACACAGCGGATGGTGTTGCGCACAAGGTGTTGCATGGGAGTGCCCGTCTGGTCAAAGCGCGAGCATGATGCATTAGGCAATCGCAGTCTGTGCGTTGACAGACGATAGGATTTATAGGGGGTACACCGGCGATTGTCGTAGTGCCTTGCTCAGCTGATCGACCAAGCCCGTCCAGTCAGAATCCTGAAGCAATGACTCCCTGAGAAATGACGCTTGGGAGTGCGTCCAATACGGGGCGTCTGGCAGTCGAAACCCGTCCGCCATTGACGCGTGGGTCTTCAGGAAATCGGCGATTCCATCGACATCGCTGGGCAAGCCAAGTTGGGAAAATAAATCATCAAAGTGGTGTATGGCTTTGTCCATGAATCGCTTTCAAGTGGTCGGCTTGTGTGCTGACAGGGATGTTCGACTCACTCATCGCAATCTGACTGAACGCAGTATTTAGCGCTTCGTTGCACAGGTGTTCCAGCCGAAAATTGCGTAAGGTGGACACCAGCCAACAACACCTGTGGCCAATGGGACAAGCCCTAGCCATCCCCATGCGCCAATATTGCCGGTGGCGGTCAGACCAATCAGAACAACACCCACGGTGATGCGCACAATGCGGTCGATACCGCCTACATTGGTTTTCATAACGTTTCCTTCAAGTTCAATTTGTCAGATGCCAGCATTCTTGGTGTCTTCGTTCACGTGCCGAATGAAAAACACGATGAGCCACGCCCCCCCCAGCATGAAGCCAGCCGCAGGCTTTTGCAGATTACCCTTGTACTCATAAAGCTACTTACCAATGACCGTGCTGTCCGGTTCTGCCGCCGCACGGGCCTTGCTCGCAGCCATATCGCTCTTGCGTTTCTCAGTCATGG
>JBILKC010000361.1:0-2757 GCA_044376885.1 Hylemonella sp.
CTTGCATCCGTTCGTAGCCCACCTTGGCCAGCCAGAGCTTGATGGGCTCGGCTTTGGGGCTGGGCACGGATTGGACGATGCGCAGTAGAGTTTCCGCAGTGGCGACGTCGGTTAGGTAGTTTTTACCGTCAGCTGCTGGCAATTTCAGTCGGTGACAGTTTGTCACCGACTCGCTACCTTCCTTACTGAGCCGCCCTTTGAGCTGATTCCAGTATTTGCGCGCGGTTTGGTAATCGGTCTGCTGCGTCAGCACCTGCACCACATCAATCACCGAAAACCACCACGTTTCGGTTTTTTCGTCGTACACGCGGCGAATGGTTTTGCCATCGAATTCGGTGGGGAAGATTTTCATAGGTTAATCCCAACAAGCATCAGCACTTGCGGGTCAGCGTTAGGCCGGGTGCAGGTGCTACCGATTCGCCCACTTGCAATGCTTTTCCGTCAAACGCGACCTGGTAGGCATCAAAGCTGCGAGCCACTTCACCGGGATTCGTTTGGGCGACTTTGAGTTTGTCAAACAAGGCGTGCGATGGTGCGTTGCCCAGTTCGCAGTCGTGCTTGAACACATACAGCCCACGCGTGGACATTTCGCCGCGTGCAGCAGAGCGGTCATGCTCAAACATCTGCGCCAGTGCTTGCCACAGCAGTTCCAGATCGTCTTCGCCAAACCCGGTTTGCTTGGCAAGGAAAGAGGATACAAACCCATGGGCGACATATACGCCGTAGGGAACGGTGTGTTTGCGTCCCATAGTGCGGTTGTCGCCATCCTGCTTTTCCGCTTCGCCCTCGGTCGTCACCGCCATGCGGGTGATGGTGTGCTCAAGGGCCACGACGGGTTCAACCGAGCGGGCAAACGTGAATTGCACCGGTCCGCGTACCTGACCGCAGTTCGTACCCGTGGACATGACTGCGCCAAAAGTGCGAACGTCAAAAAAGTTCTGGCACATCCAGTTGCGTGCCTGACCTACGTCGTCGGCACTGCCCTTGCGTTTTTCCTTTTTGGCGGACTTCTTTTTGGCATCGGCAGGCAAAACCACTTCTGCTGCGTTTGCAGGATCTTCTTGTACTTGTTCCCCGAGGTCTACGTCCAGTTTTAATGCGGAATAGGCACGCTGGTTTTGATGGTTCAGAATGGCCTTTTCACGCACGTAGATTTCAAAGCGCTTCTCTCCCGCTACCGGGTCGCGAGGGTCTTGCTCTTTCACCAGACCCACAAAGTTGCGGACCTTGCGTTTGAGCGACACATCCGTCACCAAGCCGTGACCGGACTCGGCATCCAGTCGTGGCATGTTGCCGGCATCGGGGTCACCGTTGGGGTTGCCGTCTTTGACGTCGAAAATAAGTACAAAGTCGTAGCGATTGGCGAGTGGTTGGGTGGTGCTCATGCGGGTGCTCCTTCGGTTTTGGTTGAGTCGTATGGCTACTTACTGAAAAAATCTTGTCGCTGCTGGTAGTAGCCCAGTGCAAAGCGGCCCTGATCGGGCAGCGACAAATGCCTTGGAAAATCGGCGACTGGGGCAAGCACTTCGCCCAGCAGCTTCTCGAAATAGGTATTGCGCCCAGTGCTCAGCTTTTTAAGATGGGCATTCTTCAAACGCAACAAGGTGGTGAACACGGCCACCGGCGTGCTGGACGCCGCGCCGTAATAGCGATCCCGAATGGTGGCATTCAAACCTGGGCTGGCTTCTTCCTGGATTTTTTCAAGCACGGCGAACAAGCGCCCCATTCGGTAGCCTGGGTTGTTATTGGCAAGATCAAGCATGGGGGTGAACTCCTTTTCTGGCTTCAGAGGGTTGGATTGAATGGATGCGCGACGGATTTGGCGATTCAGACACGCTTTGATCGACGCGGCCCGTATGTAGGTAACGTTTTGTTCCGCCCGGCAACGTGCCACCGCCGCGTTAAGCCACAGTGCGGGGTAAGGCACGTCTTCGCCCGCAAAAATGGCATCCACGATAGCGCCACCCAAATTTGGCGGAATGTTGTCGGCTTTGCTTTGCACCGCTACCGCTGTCAGCAAGCGAAACAGCGAGGGATATTGCGGGTCATGCCCATGTGAACCACGCACCATTTCAAGGTCTTTGAAGTGCTGCGCAATGCGCTTGGCCAACTCCGGTAAGCGCAGGCAGTAGTAGAACCGGATGCTGATGCGCGCCGCATTGGGAGCCAACCCAAGGATGTGGAAGCGGTTGTCATCATCCTGCGCGGCTGGCCCGTGCTCTTTATGCACAGCAGACAGCAGAGCTTGAACCGCCTGCGTGCCCGCATCCGGATCGTCATGGGTTGGTTCGCCGAAAATGTCAAGCACTACCGATTCCAGGTCCGAGACTTTATCGGTCCAGAACACCGTGGACGCATCGCCAATTTGGATACGTTGCGGAGAGTCTTTTCGTAACAGGTGGTTTAGCGCGGTGGTGTAAGCAAAGGCGACAGCTTTGCTTACGGGTGCGTTTTCTCCTTGGCGCTCGGCTTTGCCGTAGGACTCAAACGCACGGGCATTGAAGGAAACGATATTTGCACCTGAGGTTTGCGCGCCCCACACGCCTTTAATAGCGGCGTGCAGACGCTCCACAGGCGCTTGCTCGCCGGTAACCAAGCACATGGCCAGTCGTTCGTCGTCCATAGCTGGAACATTCAAAGCGGCTTGAATGACAGCAGGACGCTGGCACACCAAATTGACATCGCCATGCAGACGAAAGCTCAAAATGGCATTGCTCTCCAGGGCATCTGCCCATGCGGGCTGAAGCTGTAATGCTC
>JBILKC010000362.1:0-2750 GCA_044376885.1 Hylemonella sp.
CCTTCAGGGACGTGGCGCTGGCCGCTTGTGCTGCCATGGCATGGATGTGGGACAGCCCCAAAATGGCCAGTGCTTCAGATGCACTGTTGACCTGACCCGAGAGTTTGAAAAAACTGGCGTTGGCCGTATGCAGCAGCCGCGTGGTGAGCGCCGGGTCGGTCCGGATGAGTTGCGTGATGTTCTTCAGATCCGGCTCGGACAGTTCCAGCTCATGCAAGAGCAAGGCAATGACTTTGGGAATGCTGGGCAGCACAATGTCGGCTTGCAGCAAATCGCTCAGTTGCATGCGGCAAGCCTTATGACATCAACGCTTGAGCTTGGCAAAGGCCGAGGCCATGGCATTGGGGGCTGATTCGCGCGCATTGTTACCCGCACGATCACCGCCTGCCCGGTCGCCGCCATGACGGTGTCGTGGTCCACCGGTGTACGCCTCGAAGCGGTTAAGGCCCGGGGCCTGTTCGCCGCGCTCACTGCCATGTCGTGGTGCCGTTCCCAGCTTCATGGTCAGGCTGATGCGTTTGCGCTGGACATCCACCTCCAGCACTTGCACCTTCACAATGTCGCCGGTTTTAACCACCTCGCGTGCATCGGTGACAAAATTGTGCGAGAGCTGGCTCACATGCACCAGGCCATCCTGGTGTACGCCCAGATCCACAAACGCGCCAAAGGCGGTCACATTGCTGACTGTGCCTTCAAGCACCAGGCCTGAGGTCAAATCCTTGATGTCCTGAACACTGTCATTGAGTTGGGCCACCCTGAAATCCGGGCGTGGGTCGCGGCCTGGTTTCTCCAGCTCGCCCAGGATGTCATTGACGGTCACCACGCCAAAGCCGGCCGTGGCCAGCAGCTCGGGGCGCAGGGTTTTGAGCATGTCGGCGCGGCCCATCAGCTCGGTTATCGGTTTGCCGGTGTGTTGAATCAGGCTTTGCACCACCGGGTAGGTTTCCGGGTGAACGCCGGTCATATCCAAGGGGTTATCACCCCCACGGATGCGAAGAAAACCAGCACTTTGCTCAAAGGTTTTGGCACCCAGACCGGTGACTTCGAGCAACTGGTTTCGATTGGCAAAAGCACCGTTGGCATCGCGCCAGCGAACCACAGCCTGAGCCACAGACGGGCTTAATCCCGACACGCGTGACAGCAAGGGCACGCTGGCGGTATTGAGGTCAACGCCCACCGAGTTCACGCAGTCTTCCACCACGGCGTTGAGGGTACGCGCCAGGTCGCTCTGGTTCACATCATGCTGGTACTGACCCACACCAATGGATTTGGGGTCTATCTTCACCAATTCGGCCAAGGGGTCTTGCAGTCGCCTGGCAATGCTGGCCGCGCCACGCAAGCTAACGTCAACATCGGGCATCTCCTGCGAGGCAAATTCGCTGGCGCTGTAGACCGATGCACCTGCTTCACTCACCACCACCTTGTCTATGGGTCTGGCGGAAGTTTTGGCAAGCCGTTTGATCAGTTCAGCAGCCAGTTTATCGGTCTCCCGGCTGGCCGTGCCGTTGCCAATGGCCATCAGGTTGACGCCATGCTGGGCACATAATTTTTCAAGCTTGAAGAGGGAACCCTCCCAGTCGCAACGCGGCTCATGCGGGAACACGGTGGCAGTTTCCACCAATTTGCCGGTGGCATCGACCACGGCCACCTTGACGCCCGTGCGTATGCCCGGGTCCAGCCCCATCACCACCCGCGGCCCGGCCGGTGCAGCCAGCAACAGATCACGCAGATTGTCTGCAAACACCTTGATGGCCACCTTCTCGGAAGCGTCTTTGAGGCGGGTGAACAAGTCACGTTCGGTGGACAGGCTCAACTTGACCTTCCAGGTCCAGCTGACACACTTGCGGATCAGGTCATCGCCTGCCCTGCCCTGGTGGTTCCAGCCCAGGCGCAGCGCCAGGCGGGCTTCAGCCAGAGACACCACTGGCACTATTGATTTTGTAGCTGACTTTTCTTTTGCAGTAAGGGCTAGAGCCTCATTTGATTGAGGAAGCACCAGTTTGACATCCAGAATTTCCAGCGCCCTGCCGCGAAAAACCGCCAGCGCCCGGTGTGAAGGTACTCGGCTGATCGGTTCGTCATAGTCAAAATAATCACGGAACTTGGCGATCTCGGCGTTGGTTTCATCCTTGCCGGCCATCAGGCTGCTTTGTAACAAGCCTTCAGCCCACATCCACTCCCGCATGTCTTGCACCAGCACCGGGTCTTGCGCCCAGCGTTCGCTGAGCAAGTCGCGAACGCCATCGAGTACTGCCGCGACGGTAGAAAAATCAGGCTGCTTGTCTTCGCCTTCGACAACCGGTTTGAGTGGCAGTACATAAGCCAGGGCCTCATCTGCCGGCACGCGCGTGGGGTCGCTCAAGATCGCATCGGCCAGAGGCTCCAGCCCGGCCTCACGGGCCAACTGGCCTTTGGTGCGGCGCTTGAGCTTGAACGGCAGGTAAATGTCTTCCAGATCCTGTTTGGTCGCGGCCTGCGCAATGGCGGCTGTGAGCGCTGATGTGAGCTTGCCTTGTTCCTCAATGGCTTGCAGCACCACTTTGCGTCGGTCTTGCAGTTCGCGCAGATAACCCAGGCGGTACTCCAACTCGCGCAGTTGCACATCGTCCAGTCCACCGGTCACCTCTTTGCGGTAACGGGCAATAAAGGGGACGGTTGCGCCACTGTCCAGCAGCTCTACAGCCGCCAGCACCTGACGCGGCTGGGCTTTAAGCTCTTTGGCGATTTGTTCTATCAGATCTTGCATGGTT
>JBILKC010000363.1:0-2749 GCA_044376885.1 Hylemonella sp.
ACCTTGCAACTCGGTGACAGTGCGCGGGCTGCCAGCGCACTGCCGCTGAGCAAACCACCACCGCCCATGCAGACAAACAAGTGGTCAAGCTCACCAACCTCCTCAAACAACTCTTTGGCCGCGGTGCCTTGGCCTGCGATCACATCTGGGTGGTCATAGGGCGGAATGAGCGTCATGCCGCGCGATGCGGCGATGTCCCGGGTCAGTGCCTCTCTATCCTGGGTATAGCGGTCGTACAAAGTCACTTCGCCGCCATAGCCGCGCGTGGCCTCAATTTTCGACTGCGGCGCATCGGTAGGCATCACAATCACGGCAGGCATGCCCAGCATGCGCGCCGACAGGGCAATGGCCTGCGCGTGGTTGCCGCTGGAAAAAGCGACGACTCCGGCCTGGCGCTGTTCAGGGCTGAACCTGGAGAGGGCATTGAACGCCCCACGGAACTTGAATGCCCCCATGCGCTGGAAGTTCTCGCACTTGAAGAATACTTGGGCCCTGAGACGTTCATCCGCCGTGCGGGAGCGCATAACAGGCGTATGGTGGGCATGGCCCTGCAGCCGCAGGGCGGCGGCGGCCACGTCATGAAAGGTGGGGAGCTCGAGCAATGCACCGATCAGGGGGGGCGATAAGGTGGACATGGTCAGGTTTTCACTCAGAAGATTCAAACACAGTCAGTCACTGCACAATTGAAGACACAAGGTCGAGTTTAGCCAGTTCACACTTCACAAGATCACCCCTCAAACGACACCCAATCAAAATAGCCACACTGCCTACGCATGCTGCAATTACTCAAAACCTTTTCCTGGCAGGAACTCAGACACCACCCGTGGCGCAATGCGGCTGCTGTGGTGGCCGTGATGCTGGGCGTGGCTCTGTCGTTTTCGGTGCACCTGATCAATACCTCGGCGCTGGATGAGTTTTCCCAGGCGGTGCGCTCTGTCAATGGTCAACCGGATCTGGAGTTACGCGGGATACAGGGCAGCTTTAAGGAAACCGTTTTTGCGCGCATTGCGCAGCACCCGCAGGTGGCGGTGGCCTCCCCTGTGCTGGAGATAGGCACCTATGCCATGAAGAAGAATGGCGAACGCATGACCTTGCGTGTGGTGGGCATCGACGCGCTGGTCGTTGGGTATGTGGCGCCCAAGCTGATGCCGCAACTCAATGCAAACGCCGACCGCATGGCCATGTTTGCTCCGGGACAGGTTTTTCTCAATCCTTCAGCGCAGCTGGGGCTGAACCCGTCGACTGACACCGCTGACCCGACAACCCTGCGCTTGCAAAGTGGTCTGAGTCTGCTGCCGGTGCAGGTTGCCGGGCATATCCCAGCCGGTGGCACCGCCCTGGCGGTGATGGATATTGCTGCGGCGCAGGAGTTGTTCGGCAAGCAAGGGGAGTTGTCACGCATTGACATCAAGCTCAAAGCAGGCGCCAGCCAGGCCGCTTTCATCCAATCACTCAGCGCTGAACCCGGATGGCCTGCCAATGTGAGCCTGAGTGAGCCGGGTGACGCAGCGCAGCGCGTCAGCAATTTGTCACGCGCTTACCGGGTCAACCTGACCGTGCTTGCGCTGGTCGCTTTGTTCACCGGGGCGTTTCTGGTGTTTTCGGTGTTGTCTTTGAGCGTGGCCAAGCGCGCCCAGCAATTTGCGCTGCTAGGCGTACTGGGTTTGACCGGGCGCGAACGGCTGACCCTGGTACTTCTGGAATCGTTGACTCTGGGAGCCCTTGGCAGCGCATGCGGCATTGCGCTGGGAACGGCGCTGGCAGCACTGGCCATGCATGTGCTCGGTGGCGACCTTGGCGGTGGCTACTTTGCCGGTGTAGCACCCAGCCTGCAATGGCACAGCGGGGCGGCCTTGGTTTATGGCGGTTTGGGTGTGGTGGCTGCAGGTGTTGGCGGCTGGTGGCCGGCACGGCGCGCACAACAGTTGCCCCCAGCCCAAACCCTCAAAGGCTTGGGCAGCGGACTTGCGCTAAACCACGGCCATTGGATGAGTCTTTTACTGATCGCATCAGGCACAGCACTGGCTTGGGTTCCACCGATTTTTGGTATTCCACTTGCGGCGTATGTCGCGATTGCCCTGCTGCTGGTGGGCGGCATCACTGCCCTGCCCTGGCTGACTGCGGTGCTGCTAAACCGGGTGGCTCCGTGGGTGCAGCAGCGCTTGCTGCCCATGCTGGCGGTGGAACGGGCACGCCGCCAGCGCGAAACGGCTGCAGTGGCGGTCAGCGGCGTGGTGGCATCCCTGAGTCTGGCGGTGGCACTCACGGTGATGGTGGCCAGCTTTCGGGATTCCGTGACCCAGTGGCTGGACCAGGTTTTACCCGCCGACCTGTATGTGCGCAGCGCCAGCACCGTGGGTGCCAACGACACCGTGTATTTCACCCCCGAGTGGGTGCATGCCGTAGCGCAACTGCCCGGCGTGCAGCACGTCACCACGCAGCGGGTGATGTCGCTGCTGCTGGACCCGGGCCGGCCCCCGGTGGCGCTGATTGCGCGGCCGCTTGACTCCCCGGCGCGCAACCTGCCCTTGGTGAGCGAGGCACTGGCCGTGCCAGCGGGGCACATCGGGATTTACGTAAGCGAGGCCATGGTGGACCTGCATGAGGCCCGTCTGGGCGCTGTCTTCACCCCCTTATCCAAGGTTTTTAAGCCTCTGGCCATTTCCGGAAATGATGTTTTAGCTCCTTTTTTTGTAGCAGGCGTGTGGCGCGACTATGCCCGACAGACCGGTGCCATCACCATCGATCA
>JBILKC010000365.1:0-2747 GCA_044376885.1 Hylemonella sp.
AAAGAAGCCTGCCCTTTGAATTCAAGCAACCTGAGTGAGATTTCTGGGAGAAGTCAATAATGAATACGCCCGAATGGATCAGCCGCAGTGTTTCTCGCTTGCTGAAGGTGGCAAAAAAACCAGCCAAGGAATCGCCCGGATCAGTTAACCGGATGTCACCAGAAGGCATGCCGGACCGCTCGACACGGGAAAGACTCAGTTCATCAAAGCACAATCCGGATGAGGCCTTATCTCCGCGCATGCTGCTGCGTGCGCTGGACGAGCTGCGCGCCATCATCGACCCAAATGTCAGTGAGGTCGAAGGCGGGCGTCGCGCAAAGGTTCTGGCACTCTGGTATGCCGGTGCTACAGCGGCCCGTCGTCGCGACATGTGGCTGTTGATGAGCGAGCAGTTTGTGGCTGACCCTCAGACCGTCAAAACGGCCCAAGCCAAATTTGCCGCAGCCGTAGGAACCCCTGATGAGGCCGCCGCTGAAGTCCATTACCGGCGCGCCACGGTCTCCCCCCGCCGGCGATTGTTGCAGCGCTTCAGCGTACTGCCCGAAGGCATCCGTTTCCTCGTGGACATGCGCGCTGAGATGTTGCCTTACATCAAGGGTGACAAACGCCTGCAGGCCCTTGATGTCGAGATGGAGTACATGTTTTCCACCTGGTTCGATGTGGGCTTTCTGGAGTTGCGGCGCATCAGTTGGGATTCGCCTGCGTCCCTGGTGGAAAAGCTAATCAAGTACGAGGCAGTGCATGACATCCGCAGTTGGGCTGATGTCAAAAACCGGCTGGATTCCGATCGGCGCTGTTACGGCTTCTTTCACCCGCGCCTGCCTGATGAACCTTTGATTTTTGTGGAGGTGGCGTTGGTTGACAAAATGGCTCATAGCATCACGCCCCTCTTGGACGAATTGGCTGATGCCTCTGATTTGAACAAGGCCACGACAGCCATCTTTTATTCGATCAGCAACACCCAGACAGGCTTGCGGGGTGTCAGTTTCGGTGACTCCCTGATCAAACGGGTCGTCGAAACCTTGCACGCCGAATTTCCGAAACTCAAAGTCTTTGCAACCCTCTCACCGATTCCCGGTTTACGCACCTGGCTAGCCAAAAACGGGTCTCGTATGCTCGACATGACCTCTGAAAAAGAGCGTAAAGAACTATGTCGTTGCGTTGGCTTTGAGCCACCAGCGGCTCAGCATGTGCTTGATGCAATCGACAAAGGGCAAGCGATCGACATTAAATCTCCCTTGGGGCAATGGCTGTTAAGGTGTGCTGCGCACTACTTGGGTCGCGAACTGATAGACGGAAAGCCGGTTGACCCGGTAGCACGCTTTCACCTGGGAAATGGTGCCCGGGTTGAGCATTTGAACTGGAATGGTGACCCCTCACCCAAAGGCCTTAAACAGTCGTATGGCTTGATGGTGAATTATTTATACGACCCCAAGCGCATAGACAAGCATAGGGCCATGCTTTCCCAAGGCAAAATACCTATATCAGGGGATATAGAAAGTTTAAAGTTCTAAAAGATTGACGATAGAACTCAATTGATAAGCAGGAGACACACATGACATTCGAAAAATTCCCAAACGCCATTACTTCAACTACATCCGGCAGTCGACGTGATGTGCTTCGCCTGGCCGCAGCTGGGGTTGCCGCCGGCGCATTGAATTTGCATGCCCAACCAGCCTGGCCGGCCAAACCGGTCACGGTTGTTGTTCCTTTCCCTGCCGGAGGCGGCACAGATGCATTTGCGCGACCGCTTTCCGCCCAATTTGCCAAGTTAACGGGTAAGCAACTGATCATTGATAACCGGGGCGGGGCAGGGGGTACGCTGGGTGCGGGTATTGCAGCAAAAGCCCAGCCAGATGGCTATACCCTGTTCATGGGTGCCGTGCATCACACCATTGCCCCGTCCATGTACGCCAAACTCGATTACGACATCGAGAAGGATTTCATACCTTTGGTGCTCGTCGCCAATGTGCCCCAGGTTCTCGTGGTGAATCCCAAGAATATCAGCGGTGACTTCAAAGCATTCCTGGCCGAAGTAAAGTCCAAGCCCGGGAAACTGAACTATGGATCAGCTAGTAACGGCACCTCACACCATCTGGCAGGAGAGTTGTTCAAGCAGCAAACCGGAACCTTCATTACCCACATCCCTTACAGAGGCGCCGGCCCGGCCTTGCAAGACCTGATCGCGGGCAATGTTGACATGATGTTTGACGGCCTTGGCTCCTCTGCTGCTCACATCAAGGGCGGACGGATCAAAGCCTTGATGGTCGCAGGCCCCAAACGCAATCCTGCATTTCCCGATGTGCCTTGCGCTGCGGAGTTGGGATTGCCCAATTACACGGTAACGACCTGGTATGGTGTTTGGGCCCCCAAGGGAACCCCGGCTGATATTCAAGCCCGTGCCGTAGAAGAGATTCGCAAAGCCGCGCTGACTGATGAAGCCAAAGCCGTCTGGGCCAATCAGGGTGCTGAGTTCAGCAATTTCACCCCGGCACAGTTTGCAAGCTTTATCAACAGTGAGATCAAGCGTTGGGCAGAGGTTGTCAAGCTTTCCGGTGCCAAGCTGGATTAAATCCGGCACTCTTTCTTTTTCCTATTTGCAGCATGACTTCATCTAATGCCAACCTCTATTCGGCCTTGCGCAAGGCTTTTCCCCGCACACTGAAAGAGGTCGCTATCGAGACGGATGAAGGCTTGAACTACAGCTGGCAGGATCTCGACCGTGCTTCGGCCATGATAGCTAATCT
>JBILKC010000364.1:0-2747 GCA_044376885.1 Hylemonella sp.
CCAGGGCACCTGCCAAGAAAGCACCCGCCAGGAAAGCAGCCGCTAAACCAGCTTCGCCGGCCCCAATGAAAATGGTCAAGGTTGAACCCAAGAAGTTAGTTGCCAAAAAGGCGGCGGCTAAAAAGTCCCCCGTCAGTTCAGCAGCCAAGCCAGCACGCAAAAAGCCTGTGGCGCGAAAGGCCAAGTAGTCAACCATGAGGCTGCTGATCGTGGCAGTCGGCCAGCGCATCCCTGACTGGGCTCAAACCGCCTGGGACGACTATGCAAAACGGTTTCCGCCCGAGCTGCAGGTGTCACTGAAAGCTGTCAAAACCGAAACTCGCGGCTCCAAAACACTGGAGCAACTGCTGGCAGCCGAGCGTTCCCGAATTGAGGCTGCCATTCCCAAAGTTGCCCGCGTGGTGGCGCTGGATGAGCGTGGGACTAGTCTCAAGACTAGCGGTTTGGCTGGCAAGCTCAAAGACTGGCAGTTGGCTGCACAGGACGTGGCACTGGTGATTGGCGGGCCAGATGGCTTGCATCCTGAATACCGGGCGTCAGCACATGAGCGAATCCGGCTGTCTGATTTGACATTGCCACATGCCATGGTTCGCGTTTTACTCATTGAGCAGCTCTACCGTGCCTGGTCCATCAATGCCAATCATCCCTACCACCGGGAATAGAGCCGTGGCTGTGCACTTCATCTACTTGGCCTCGCAAAGCCCACGTCGAAGACAACTGCTGGAGCAATTGGGGGTGAAATACGAGCTCTTGCTGCCCGATGCTCGGGAGGACGCTGAAGCCATCGAAGCGGTTATCGGCCAGGAGGCTCCCGCGGCCTACGTCAAACGGGTGACCCATCTGAAGCTCGATGCGGCTCTGCAGCGCATGCACAACAGAGGCTTGCCGCCCGCACCGGTTTTGTGTTCAGACACCACCGTGGCATTGGGGAGAACCATTTACGGCAAGCCTGCGGGTGAGAGTGACGCCCAGCGCATCCTTACAGAACTGTCTGGTCGCACCCACCGGGTGCTGACAGCGCTCTCGTTAGGCACTCACCAGCACCGATTGCAGACGATAAGCACATCGCGGGTGACTTTTGCCCCCCTGACGCTGTCTCAAATCAAGGACTATGTGGACAGTGGCGAGCCCATGGGCAAGGCCGGTGCCTATGCGGTGCAAGGCCGGGCTGCGAGTTTTATTTCCCATATTTCCGGAAGTTACACCGGCATCATGGGTTTGCCCTTGTTTGAAACGGCACAATTGCTTTCATGCTTGAAGACATCCTGATCAACTGGTCGCCCCAGGAAACCCGCGTGGCTATCGTGGAAAACGGTGCTGTTCAGGAGTTGCACGTGGAACGCACCTGCGAGCGCGGGCTGGTGAGTAATGTGTACCTTGGCAAGGTTGCCCGCGTTTTGCCGGGTATGCAATCCGCATTTGTTGAGATCGGATTGGATCGGGCTGCTTTTCTGCATGTCGCCGACGTCTGGCATCCCCCGGCAGACGGTGAGACACTGAGCGCTGCACGTAGCAGCCAGCCCGCGATTCCAATCGAGAAGCAGGTTTTTGAAGGCCAGACCTTGATGGTCCAGGTCATCAAGGACCCGATAGGAACCAAGGGCGCAAGGTTGTCAACCCAGATCAGCATTGCCGGGCGTTTGCTGGTGTTCCTGCCCCAGGACGACCACATTGGTGTGTCGCAAAAAATCCCACCCGAGCAGCGTGACAAATTGCGTATGCGGCTGCAAAACCTGGCCGGAAGCCAGGGTGGGGGTTTTATTTTGCGCACAAACGGCGAGGACGCATCGGACGCTGAACTCTCGGACGATATCCGTTATCTGCGCAAGGCTTGGGCGCGCATCAAGGATGCCTCAGTACGATTGCCCGCGCAGAGTTTGCTGCACCAGGACCTCAACCTGCTGCAACGGGTGCTGCGTGATTTGGTGGGGGAGTCTACCCAGACCATCCGCGTGGATTCACGCGAACAGTTTGAATCCCTCAAGGCGTTTGGCTCCGAGTTCATGCCCATGGCGGCCGACAAATTGCAGCACTACAAAGGCGAGCGCCCAATTTTTGACCTGTATTCCATCGATGATGAGATCGCCAAGGCGCTGGCGCGGCGGGTGGACTTGAAGTCGGGTGGCTACCTGATCGTGGACCAGACAGAAGCCCTGACCACGGTAGACGTGAACACCGGTGGTTTTGTGGGCGCCCGCAATTTTGACGACACCATATTCAAGACCAATCTGGAAGCGGCCCAGGCCATAGCCCGGCAACTGCGGCTGCGCAATCTGGGGGGCATCATCATCGTGGACTTCATTGACATGGGGCGTGAAGACCATCGCGATGCGGTGCTGGCGGAATTCAAGAAGCAATTGGCCCTGGACCGGGTAAAAACCATGGCCGGTGGTTTTTCGCAATTGGGTCTGGTGGAAATGACGCGCAAGCGCACGCGCGAGTCGCTGGCGCACATGCTCTGTGAGCCTTGCCCCACCTGTGAAGGCAAGGGTATTGTGAAAACGCCGCGCAGCGTGACCTACGATATCTTTCGCGAGATTTTGCGTGAAGCCAGGCAGTTCAACCCGCGCGAGTTCCGCGTGGTGGCGTCTCCCAAGGTTATCGAGCTGCTGCTGGATGAAGAAAGCCAATACCTTGTGGGGCTGAGTGAATTTATCGGCAAGCCGGTGTCATTGCAGAGTGAGACTGCCATGGGGCAGGAGCAGTACGACATTGTTTTGCTTTGAGCCGCAGTCTTCCAGCCATGC
>JBILKC010000091.1:0-9215 GCA_044376885.1 Hylemonella sp.
CAGACATGCTTTTTACATTTACAGGTGCCTTGCTGTTGGTGTATACCGGTTTGCAAATGGCCGATCGTTATGGCGGTACAGCGTCTCAGGCCTGGATTTCATGGTCGTATGCGCTGTTTGGCATCTCGGGGCTGATCTGGCTGCTGGTTCTGGTGCCGATTCAACTGCGACAACGCTTTTTGTTGATCCGAGACAAGGCAGTCACAGCCGAGTACCTGCGCTTGTCTCGCATCTGGCAAGTCAGCGGTGCTATTGCGACCGTTTTCCCTTTACCGATCATTTATTTAATGATCACCAAGGGTAGCTAGGCCGCCACTATCGTGGGCACGATGCACTTCCCTCTGAAAGGCAAAGTCATTATGGTGACCGGTGCCGGATCCGGCATCGGTGCGGCCACGGCGGTTGAGCTTCACCGACGGGGCGCGATTGTGGCGCTGCTTGACTGTGACCGGCAAGGTCTTGAACGCGTTCAATCGGAACTGGGCAGCAAGGTTCAGATCCACGTGCTTGATGTCACACGCATGGAAGATTGTGAATTCGCCGTTGCCCAGACATTGGACGTCCACGGACAGATAGACATGGTCTGGGCCAATGCGGGTATTGCTGCTTTCGGACCATTGGCCCATACCGATCCGGTAGCCTGGAGGCGCTGTCTTGAAGTTAATGTTTTTGGCGTGTTCAATATGGTGCGCGCCGCGCTGGCTGAGGTGATTCGCAATCAGGGTTATGTGCTGGTCACTGCGTCGGTCTCGTCCTTTGCGCACCCACCCGCTGTGTCTGCTTATGCCGCATCCAAGGCGGCTGTAGAAGCCATGTGTAATGCCTGGCGGATTGAGTTGACGCATCACGGCGTTGGCGTCGGGATCATTCACGCCTCATGGGTCAAAACCCCTTTGATGACCGAAGGCCAGTTGCATCCGGCCTTTGTAAGACTGCGTGCTGCAACGCCGGCCTTCCTCAATGGTGAAACCAGCGTACAAGATGCAGCGCGCATGATTGCGGACGGCATCACCCGGCGGCAGCGCCAGATCTGGGTGCCGGGCTGGGTTCGCTTCCTGCACTGGGCCAGAGCCTGGTTGCACACGGTGCCAGCCGAGCGCGATCTACTCAAGGCGGCACCGGATATTGAGCGCCTCTTTCTTGAAGGTATTCAAACCAGTGGCGTGAGCGCTTCCTCAATGCCGCCAAGAGAGTTTGAAAGAATGCAAAAACAGACTGATAACGCTCAGCACTAAAAACCAGTCGGGTCTTCAGGCCGGTCTTCAGGCGGCTTTTTTGCTGCACAGTTTGCCTTGCGGGCTTTGGCCAGATCGTGGAACTGCCACCAGAAAAAAACACCCCCGGCAAGTAGCAGAAGAATGACCTTGACCCAGAGCAAAGATGATCCTTCCATCACGGGTAAGTCACAAATTATTCAAGAGCCGCCCAGGGGGAACTCAAGGGTTGGTTGAGTGCCGGGCGGCATGTTGAGCAGCCGCCATGGCCGCGCGCTCCCGGTCTTGTTGGGCCAGTCGTTCGAACAGCTCGCTGGCCCAACGGGCCCGTTCATCAAATGAGCGTCGGCTTGATTTTGCGGTTTGACCGGTCACCGCCGTTTCTGATGCAGCCTCAACCAGAAATTGATTCGCCGGCAAGGCGTCCATTTGCAGCGTTGGGTCGGCGGGAGCTATGAGTGCTGCACCGCAGGCACGGGCAATCAATGCCAGCTTACGCCGGCCTGTGACGTACGCTCGATGATTGATGGAGTTCAGACCCAGGCGTTCAAGTTCGCGACCGATTTCAGCGTACACCAGACGGGCGGCACGAATTGCAGGACGGCAATCTCTGGGCAGCTGTGCAATGCCATGCTCGGAGCGCTGGTAAAGGTCATCCGCAGCGGCCAGCAAACGCGATACGACCGAGGCAATGCGTTCGTCAAAAACCGGGTTGAGCAGCCATGTATCGGGGTCAATTTGCGCTTCGCGCATCCACTGCAAAGGCAAATACAGCCGCCCGCAGCGGGCATCTTCACCAACATCACGGGCGATGTTGGTGAGCTGCATGGCCACACCCAAATCACAGGCGCGCGCCAGAGCCTGGTCGCTGCGGACCCGCATGATCACGGCCATCATGGCACCAACGCTGCCAGCCACTCGCGCTCCATAGCCCTGGAGGTCTTCCAGGGTTTCGTAACGGCGCCCCTCGGCGTCCCATTCAAAACCCTCCAGCAGCGCGCTCACCAACTCCAGGGGGAGATTGAATTCGCGCACCACGGCAGCCAACGCCTTGTCAGACTCGAAAGGCATCGGTTGCCCGGCATAGATGCAGCGCAGACGCTCATTGAGTCCCTTTAAAGCGGTCACACGGTCGGTGGCGTAATCAATGGCGTCATCAGCCACCCGGCAAAAGGCATAGAGGGCTATGGCAGGCCCGCGCACCCGTTTAGGCAACAAGCGGGAAGCGGCAAAGAAGGTCTTGGAACCACCTTCCATGAGGGCTTCGCAGGCTTCAAAATCAAAGCCCTTGTTGGCAGAGTAATCCGAGGATTTAAGCAGCGACATGTTGGTTGGCAGCTGGAATAACGGTCTGCAGCGCTTTGGCGGACATCAGCACGCCAGGCATTCCTGCACCCGGATGTGTGCTGGCACCCACCATGAACAGATTTTCAATGTCTTCACTGCGGTTATGGGGCCGGAACCAGGCACTTTGCAACAACACAGGTTCAAGACCAAATGCCGCACCTTTGACGGAAAGCAGATTGTCATGAAAGTGCTGGGGGGTCATCACGTGCGAACTGATGATGTGCGCGCGCAAGCCGGGTAAAAGGGTTTCTTCGAGTCGCTTGGCAACCGCCTCTTTGTAGGGTTCGGCATGCGTTTCCCAATGGGTACCGCTGTCCAGATGAGGAACCGGAGCCAGCACATAAAAATTATCACAACCGGCAGGAGCCACAGAGGGGTCAGTGGCCGTTGGCCTGTGCAGGTAAAGGCTGAAGTCGTCTGTCAATTTGTGATCTTCGAAAATATCGCTCAGCAGGCCTTCATAACGCGGGCCCAGAACCATGGTGTGGTGGGGCACATCGGGGTACTGGCGGTCGGTGCCAAAGTACCAGACAAACAGGCTCATGGAGTAACGGCCTTTGTCAATTTTCGCGTCTGTCCAATGCCGGCGGTGTTCAGGTGCTATCAAATTCTTATACGTCCACGCCGTATCACCATTGCTGACCACAATGTCTGCGCGCAAGTGCTCGCCATTAGCGAGTTCTACACCCGTTGCGCGACCACCTTCAACCACAATTTTGCGCACCTCGGCGTTCAGACGCACGGGCACGCCACGCGATTCGAGTAAATTCACCATGCCACGCACCAAGGCGCCAGTCCCGCCAATGGCCGAATAGACACCAAAGCGACGCTCAAGTGCGTTGATCAGGCTGTACACACCGGTCACCGAAAAAGGGTTTCCACCGATCAGCAAGGTCTGCAGGCTCATGGCCATGCGTAGCTTGGGGTGCTTGAAGTGACTGGCGACCAAGCTGAACATGGAGCGCCAGGCGCGCATTCTGACCATCGAAGGCATGGCTGCAAACAGGTCGCCAATGCTGTCAAAGGCCTTGCATCCCAGCGCCTCGAAACCCAACCGGTAGCAAAGATCAGCCTCTTCAACAAAGCGGTCAAAGCCTGCCACCTCCGTCGGGTCAAAACGCGCAACCTCTTCACGCATGCGTTGCGGATCTCCGCTGTAATTGAAGTGTGAGCCATCGTCAAAACGAACCCGGTAAAAAGGGTCCATCAGGCGTAAATCCACGTCATCAGAGAATTTGCGACCACACAAGGCCCACAATTCTTCAAACAAAAATGGGACTGTAATGATGGTCGGGCCACCATCGAAAGTAAATCCGTCCTGACGGCGCACATAGGCTCGTCCACCAGGACCGTCCAGCTTTTCCAGAACCTCTACCCTGTAACCCATGACGCTCAAACGGATAGCCGCAGCCAGACCGCCAAAACCTGAGCCGATGATCAATGCAACAGGCACATTGTTCGGGTTGGTCAAATCAGAACCGCCATCTGTGGCGGGCTCATGGGCGGTAATCGCACGTAGGTCGGGGTTGGAGCAAGTCTTCATTCAAAAGGGCAAGTTGGGAGTCAGTTTGGAAGGTTGCGGTTTGAGGCAAAGCGGTGTTTTTACGCAGTGCCCAGCGCCAAAGCGCCGTCGATGGCAGCGGCAATACCAGCAACAGATGCTCAAGAATAGCCATGGCCAACATGGTCGAAACCAGCAAAAGCCCTACGGTCATGCCGGCAGTCGCGGTTGGCTCAAACGCGTCTTGCAGTAGGGAATAAAGAACCAAAGAGGACGCGATCACGGAGATTGGCAGCAGGGGGTTCATGGCACGCTTGCGGAAGTAGCTGCCCATGTAGAAAAGATGCTCAGGCAAAAACTCCTCGCTCAAGTTGCGAACACCGAAAAAAAGATTGAGTTTGGCGCTGGTCCGCATGATCCACAAGACCATAAAAGTCCCGGTTCCAACCTGATTGGACTGGTTCCAGGTAATGGCAACGATGAGGAGCAAAGATGCAATGATGGCCAGTTCATGCCAAATAATGGCAGCGATGGCCTGAGTGAAACGTTGCCACTCCGAGCAGGCGGGGGTACGAGCCTGTTTGCGCGTACCAGTCAGCCAGCCAGTCAGGAAGGTCAGCTCATGCCAACCCCAGACCAACAAAGCACAGGTGAAGGCACAGTAAGCGCCCACCGTGGTGCTTTGGTTGGCTGTATGCGCCAATCCCACAAATGAACTGATCGCTAAAGCGCTGGAGATAAAGATGCTCCAGCGAAAGGTCCTGCGCGGAAGACCATCCAGCAAAAGCACAATACCCGTGGCAAACCACCAGATAAAAATACCAAATACAACTGGCAGTACGAACTCAACCATGTCTTACCAGGCTGGAACCATGCGGATTTGCTCAGGCAATTCATGCCGCTTCACGGGCATGAAATACAAGCGCGCGAAAGTAACTACGCCAGAGATCGACAACACGCCCTGCTTGAAGAGCCCGACTATGCCGCCCTGAGCTTTTGCGGCAGTCAGTGCTGTCTGGATGCCAAACAGCTTTTCCAGACCGGCTCGGAAAGCAGGGTTGTCAATGTCCAGGGAAATCGGGAAAACCTGCCTGGTGATTTCATTGGTAATACGGAAAACTTCGTAATCGTAGGCAGTAGGCTCAAGCCCCATGGCTGCCTTGAGCTGAGGCCGAGTGTGGTCACGTACGTACATGGTGGCATAAACCGCCAGCAGGAAAAAACGAATCCAAAACACATTGCCACCGCGCAGCAAACTGGGATTGGCACGCATGATCAAGGCGAAGGACTCCCCATGACGGAACTCGTCATTGCACCAGCGCTCAAACCACCGAAAGATGGGGTGGAAACGCTTGTCAGGGTGGCGTTCAAGCTGACGGTAGATCGTGATGTAACGCGCGTAGCCGATTTTTTCTGACAAATACGTTGCGTAAAAAATGTACTTGGGCTTGAAATAGGTATAGGCCTTGGTGCGCTTGAGGTCGCCCAAGTCCAGCCCCAAGCCGAAGTCTTTGAGAGATTGATTGATAAAACCGGCATGGCGGGATTCATCTCGCGCCATAAAACGCATCAGCGCTTTGATATCTGGATTCTGGACGTTCTTCTGAATCTCGTTGTAGAGAATACAGCCGGAGAATTCCGAGGTCAGGGATGAGATCAGGAACTCAATGAACTCCTGTCGCAATTCAGGCGAAACCCGGGAAAAATTCTCAGCCACTTCATCGCCAAATTCTTTGGTGCGCTGAAAGTGGTCGTGGTTGTTGTCACCCTCGTATTCCGCCATCATCACATCCCAGTCAGTCCGGATTGATGAAACATCAATCTTGTCCATGGCGGCAAAGTCAGTGGTGTAGAAACGCGGGCTCAACAGAGATTCCT
The DNA here is from genome assembly GCA_044376885.1 of Hylemonella sp. Taxonomy (GTDB): domain Bacteria; phylum Pseudomonadota; class Gammaproteobacteria; order Burkholderiales; family Burkholderiaceae_C; genus JBEIGE01. Next base: position 5,941 of record JBILKC010000091.1, read on the forward strand.
GCTTGGCTTTGAGTGCGGCTACTTCAGGCGAATTGATGTCGCTGGTGGCATGCATGTGAAATCTCCAGAGGGGGCTAGTTGGAACGGGAATCCGTTACAGCGGAAGACTCTGCCGTGACCGGTTGCATTGTCAGGAAAGGGGCAAACACACCCGCATTGCTGGGCCCGAATGACTCAAGGTCTACCCTGTGGCCAGTCATTGGATCAAACAGGGTTAGCCTCCCATCGGTTCGAGCAATCAGCTGAAAAGGCATTTCGGAACCCAGGTTCCTTGAACGACGCTCGCGTGCCAGTGCTCGCACCGTCCCGCGAAGGAAACCTTGCTCGCCCGTAAGCACGGCAAGGAGTTGTCCTGTTTGACCATCGATGACCGCCACGCCGCCATCGCTGTGGTCTTCGAAGCGTAGCAAGCGTTCAGTGGTGACGTCTGCAGCCAATTGGTCAGGGCCATTTCCCGTTATACGAACGAGACCAACGCTGATCAAACTAAAAGCAATCAGACCGCCTAATGCCCACAAGACCCAGCGCGGAAATGTATCCGCGGTCAGATCGTTGAGAGGCGGTGAATCCACAGATTTCATGTCAGGCTTGGGTTCCAGTTAACGGCGTTTTTAACAGCCTTTTCTACTTTGTCGGCCGGTTCTACGGCAATACCCGTACTGTTTGACCAGGCTTGAACGAGCTTTTCTGCAACAACACTTGCGTCTGGAATGCAACGCATCATGGGTTCAGGCTTGTTAATGAGCCATGGGCGCGCATGTGGCCAGAGGTTGAGCCAGGCAATTCTGTCTTCTCCCTTGAGTTTCAAAGGAATGTCACCAAACCCTTTGGCGTTCAGATTCAATCCGGCAGACTCTATTACCTTGAGGGGAAGGTTGAAGGTCAGTGTCAAGACGATACCGATGCGCATGACCACCCGCTGGTCAGTTAATGTGTAGACCGTTGTTCTGGCCGATAGCCATGCCAATGTCATGACAGAAGCCAATGCCACCACGGTCAATACTGCAGGAAAGACCATGGCAAAGAGGGTATCAACGGCAGATTTTCCCTCCGAGACTTGTGAGACGGCACGATACAGAAGCATCAGGCCAAAGTAGAAAACGAACTTTTTGAGGTGGAAAACCCGGTAAGCCATGTCGGCAAAGTCCGGCGAACCCTGCCAGAGAATCTTCTCTCCAGCGGGCAAGGGCTCAGGGAGCCCCAGCTCAGGCTCGAATTCGTGCTCGTGTCCGTTATTCTGTTGGTTCATACCAGAGGTTCCGCGCGTTTCGGGTCGGCATAAAGTGTCCCGCCGCCATAGTAGCTGGAGATCTTATCCTCTTCGAGGGAAGTGACCTGATCAGGGCTTTGAGTGCCCGGCACCTGCTGAAATTGCGCAGCGTAAATACTGTTGACCGTTATGCCGTCTTTCTTGATACGTGCAAAAGGGACGGGCAGAAGAACTTTACGCCCGTTACCGCTCAATTCAACCTCCACGTAACGGAACATCATCTCGCAAGTGTCAACCCACATGTCGACAACCGTGCCAGCCACTTTTCCGTCGCCGCCGATAACCGGCAAACCACGGGGGTCGGTGTCATTTTTGGAAACGCCGTACTCTGACAGCACACGCAGTGGGCGAATCACCGGATGACCATGAATATCCATCTCAGGCACGTCGGCGCGCATGGCATAGGAAGCGGGCCCGACACCATCGGTCATGGGGTTGCCTGTGGGCAGATAAGGGTTGCCAAAAGAGTTGCCATCACGACGCGTGTTGACAGGGGGCTCTTTTCTTTGCAGATCTGGGGCCATGAATTCACGACCATCCGCAAGTTTGAAGACCTTGGGAGCGGGAATTGGCCAACCGGTAACGACCGATTTGCCCTCGTATTCCATTGGGTAGCCTTCGCGGTGGTTCTCGCGAACAAGATAATAAATAATGCCTGCGAAAAAAATCCAGAACATGTAAAGAAGGATCTGTGCCAGATCCACATAACCCGTGATTGCGCCTACTTGCATGGTGGTTCTCCTTAAGGTACGAGGTTGCTCAGCCTGGAAGTTCGGCCAGGCCGAACCGTTCAGTTGATGGGTTTACGACTGCAGCGGTTCGCCGAACAAGCGGACCGATTGCAATCAGGGTGACGAAAAGTAACAATAATTCCGTGTGATAAACAAAGCTGTAGCCAGTCACCGGGACTGCAAGTGCGGCTCCGAATTCGCCCGCAGTGGCAAGGCTGGAAACAAAATCCCGCATTGCGCCACCAAAAGCAATGGACACACCTGCAGCAGTTGCCTGCACGGCGCCCCACGCGCCCAAGGCCAGTCCAACGAAGTCTTTACGCTCCATCGCCATTGCAGCAGCCAGAGTACCGACAGAAAACAGGCCGCCACCGAAACCGATGCCAAAGACTCCGGTGTAGAAGAGGAAATTGGCTTGCATGGGGGCAGCAAAGATGACGGAAGAAAAAGCGGGTAAACCGCACAATGCACCGTAAGCGGCGAGGCGATAGGGGTCCATTCCACGGGACAAGCGACCGGAAGCAACACAGAAGGCAATCAGGGAACCCGTAGCAATCAGGGCTGTGAGTACAGTGGTTGAACTCACGCTGAGCTTGAGTATTTCTCCGCCATAAGGCTCAAGAATAATGTCCTGCATGCTGAAAGCAGCGGTTCCCAGTCCAACGGTCCAGAGAAAACGGCGCGCCTGGCCACTGCGGATGAACTGACGCCAAGTATCTAGAAAAACCGGCTTGGGCTGCAATTTGAGCGCAGCTGCACGCACGGGATCCCGGGCCTCCATTTTCCAAAGGGCAATGGCATTGAAAACAAGTGTGACGACCGCATGGCCCTGGACCACCTGGATCATCTTTTTAGGCGTAAAGTCCATTAGCATCCAACTGAAGAAGAAGCTGCTTGAGACCATACCTACAAGCAGCATGACGTACATCAGTGCCACGACACGGGGGCGTGTTTGCTCGTCAGCCAGATCGGTTGCAAGTGCCAGGCCAGCCGTCTGCGAGGTTTGAAGACCCAAGCCCACGAGCAGAAATGACATGCCGGCAATCAGCTGGTTGAGCCAGGCAGGCGTCTGAATATGGCCTTCCCCGGTCAGCACCAGCAAGGCAAATGGCATGAAGGACAGCCCTGCAAACTGAAACATGGTTCCAGACCAGATAAAAGGTACGCGCCGCCAGCCAAAGGCTGACCTGTGAACGTCAGATTTAAAACCAGTAAAAGCCCGCAGGGGTGCGACCAACAACGGAATAGCCACCATCAAGGCCACCAGCCAGGCC
>JBILKC010000366.1:0-2744 GCA_044376885.1 Hylemonella sp.
TCGTTGTTTTGTTTGACAACGGTGTCCTTTCTGGCAAGCATTTTCTTCACATCCATCGTCACGCCGGTGGCAGAGATGCCATGGTCCGCAAAGTGATGGGTGGCATGGTCAAAATGCTCGGAAGACTGTAACAACGCTTTGCTAGGAATACAGCCTACATTGGTACAAGTACCGCCCGGTGCCGGTCCACCCTTGCTGTTTTTCCATTCGTCTACACAGGCCACACTCATACCCAGTTGGGCTGCGCGGATAGCAGCGATATAGCCGCCGGGGCCTGCACCGACCACAACAACATCGAACGTCTTGCTCATCATTTTTCCTTCAAATATCAAAGAGCAAGCGTGAGGGATCTTCCAGCGCCTCTTTCATCGCCACCAGACCCAGAACCGCCTCGCGGCCATCGATGATGCGGTGGTCATAACTCATGGCCAGGTAGTTGATGGGTCGCACCACCACTTGCCCGTTCTCAACCACAGCGCGGTCTTTGGTGGCATGCACGCCCAAGATTGCAGACTGAGGCGGATTGATGATGGGTGTGGACAACATGGAACCAAACACCCCCCCATTGGAAATGGAGAAGGTACCCCCCGTCATTTCTTCAATACCCAGCTTGCCGTCCCTGGCCTTGTTGCCATATTCGGCAATTTTCTTCTCAATGTCAGCAAAACTCATCTGATCGGCATTGCGCAGAATAGGCACCACCAAGCCTCGGGGCGAACCCACTGCAATACCTATGTCAAAGTAGCCGTGATACACAATGTCGTTGCCGTCAACAGAGGCATTGAGCACCGGGTATTTTTTCAAGGCATGGACAGCCGCTTTGACAAAAAAGCTCATGAAACCAATTTTGACGCCATGCTCTTTCTCAAACTTCTCCTGAAAACGCTTGCGCATTTCCATCACTGGAGCCATGTTGACTTCATTGAAGGTAGTCAGGATGGCGTTGCTCGACTGCGACTGCAACAACCTCTCGGCGACGCGAGCGCGTAAGCGGCTCATGGGTACACGCTGCTCCGGGCGCTGGCCAAGATTCATGCTTGGTGCAGAAACTTGAGGCAAGGAAGCGGCCTTAATCCCTGTGGGGATTGAAGTATTTGCTACTGATTGAGTAGCAACCGAACTCATCGCGCTCAAGACATCGCCCTTGGTGACACGGCCATCTTTGCCAGTACCGGGTACAGAGCCAGCGGCAAGACTGTTGTCTGCCATCAACTTGGCTGCGGCAGGCATAGCCACGCCGGCCATGGAGCTAGATTGACTTGCCGCCGGGGCAGCAGACTCGGGGGCTGACAAAGCCGCAACCATGGCTGGCTGGGCTGCCACGGCCACCTTTCCTTCGGTATCAATGCGGGCAATCAACTGTTCAGCCGCAACCGTGCCGCCATCGGCCACCAAAATTTCAGCCAGCACACCAGACGACGGTGCGGGCACTTCAAGCACCACTTTATCGGTCTCGATTTCAATCAGGGTCTCATCCGCCGTGACGGTATCTCCTACTTTTTTCTTCCATTGCAACATGGTTGCTTCTGCCACAGATTCAGACAACTGCGGCACTTTGACTTCAACGATCGCCATTTGATTTCTTTCTTTATTTGGTGAGAACAAAACCCTTGAGCTTGGCAAATGCGCCATCCACAAGCGCTTTTTGCTGCTCCTGGTGCAGGTGCGAGTAGCCAACGGCCGGAGAGGCAGAAGCTGCGCGCCCGGAGTACCCCAACTTTTGACCTTCTGACATGTTTTCGTGGATGTAATGCTGCACGAAGAACCAGGCACCCTGGTTTTGCGGCTCATCCTGGCACCAAACCACATCCACGGCATTGGGATACTTCTTGAGTTCGGTCGCAAATGCCTTGTGGGGAAACGGATACAACTGTTCAACCCGAATAATGGCCACATCATCCGCGCCTTTTTCCTCGCGCTTTTTCATCAGGTCGTAGTAGACCTTGCCAGAGCAGGCCAGCACCCGCTTGACTTTGTCTGCCTTGATCTCTTTTTGCTCGGGGATGATGGTCTGGAAACCGCCTTTGACAAACTCCGAGAGGGGTGATGTGGCATCCTTGTTGCGCAGCAATGACTTGGGCGTCATGATGATCAGAGGCTTGCGCAGGTTGCGCACCATCTGGCGACGCAGCACATGGAAGATCTGACTGGCTGTGGTTGGCTGCACGATCTGCATATTGGTGTCAGCCGCCAATTGCATGAAACGCTCCAGACGGGCTGAGCTGTGCTCTGGACCCTGACCTTCATAGCCGTGTGGCAGCATCAGCGTGATGCCATTGACACGGCCCCATTTCACTTCACCTGAGGCAATGAACTGGTCAATCACCACCTGGGCACCATTGGCGAAATCGCCAAACTGGGCCTCCCAGATCACCAGGGTGTTGGGGTCATTGGAGGCGTAGCCATATTCAAAGCCCAACACCGCTTCTTCGGAAAGAATGGAGTCGATGACCACAAACGGGGCCTGGTTGTCTGCGACGTTTTGCAACGCCACATAGGTGCCCGTGTCCCACTTTTCACGGTTCTGGTCGTGAATCACGGAATGGCGGTGGGTAAAAGTTCCGCGTCCGCAATCTTCACCCGATAAGCGCACCGGGTAACCGCTGGCCACCAACGAAGCAAATGCCATGTGTTCACCCATGCCCCAATCCACGGGTATCTCGCCCCGCCCCATGGCGGCGCGGTCGTCATAGACCTTCTTGACCAACTGGTGAGGTGTCACATTAGCCGGGATAGTGGTAATT
>JBILKC010000367.1:0-2742 GCA_044376885.1 Hylemonella sp.
CAGATTGCAGCATTCACCCCGGACGAACTCCAGCAGTTCATGGCACGTGGCCAGGCCATGGATGAAAAATTCATCAAACTGGCCAGTGATATTGCAGAAAACGCCCAGGCCATTGTGTTCAATGGGCAGCAAGGCCTGATGGTCAATGCGCCCGGGGCATTTCACAGCCTGGTGGGCGATATGCTTTCCAAAAAAAGCGGCACCTTCGCCCTGATGTGGAGTGCCAACCCCGATGGCGTCATCAAGGCAGGGCTACGGTCACAACGCAACTTTGACTGCATCGCACTGGCCGACAGCATGGGCGGTGGCGGCCATGCCCAGGCTTGTGGCTTCAGGTTCAAAGCGCAGCGGTTGCCCGAACTCCTCTCAGGCACTTTTAATGCCTGAGCTTTGACCTGATTTATTCGCTGCGAAGAACCACGTCGCTGCAAGGGTAGGCCACGCAGGGCAGAACATACCCTTCGGCTTTTTCTTCTGCGCTCAGACCCGGCCAATCCATGGCATAGCGGATTGAGCCGCTGGCAAGTTGGCCTATGCAGGTTCTGCAGTTGCCGCTGCGGCATGAGCTGGGCCAGACGATCAAACCCTGTTCCATGGCGTCCAGCAGCGTTTGGTTACTCCAGGCGTCAAACTGTTGCCCCTGGGGTTCGGTGCGGGCTATGAACAGGGCAGGTGTGTTATCGGGTGTGTTGTCGGGTGTGTTGTCAGGGCTCATGGTGCGGTGGATTTTAGGTTGCAAGCGCGCAATACCGGGGGCTTCCAGCGTGTGGCATTGCGGTCGGTGAGCGTGGTCAGAAAGGACACAAGATCAGCGGCCTCACGCTGGGTCAGGCGCAGTGGCTTGAGAATTTGCTCACCATCCGCGTGCAGGCGGTCCAGATTGAGCTCCGAGTAATGCCGCACCACCTCAGGCAGCGTGCGTAATTGTCCGTTGTGCATATACGGCGCAGTGACAGCCACATTGCGCAAGCCCGGTACTTTGAACTCGCCGAAATTGCGATGTTGCAGGTCAACCTGGCGTGTTTTGACGGTGATCACGCCCTCAGGGTCATCGCTCCAGCGCGACATCAGGTTGTAGGCGCTGGCCTGCAGGTCGGTGATGCCCTGATGCCGTCCGGGGTCAACCACGCCGGGCTTGATAAAAAAAGGCAGACCGGTATCGGCAAACTCGCCATTGCTGAACATCGGCCCCACATGGCACAGCGTGCACTGGCCACGGCCCACAAACAGCTGCAAGCCGCGCTGAGCCGACAGCGGGTAGGGCGGTTTGACCTTGGCCTTGTTGTTCAACGCATCACGAAACGCATCAAACGGTGTGCGGCCAGAGACCAGGGTGGCCGTGAAGGCCGCAATGGCTTTGGCCGCATTGACCAAGGTTGTCTGCGGATCTTGCAGCGGGTCTTGCTGGTAGACCTGCCGGTAGCGGCAAGAAAGCGACTTGTCGCTTGCAATCGATGCGGCAATGGCCTGGGCACTGCTGGCCATTTCGCGAGGGTCCAGCAGGGGCCGGATGGACTGGGACCAGATGCTGTCGGCTGCACCATCCCAGCCCATCCAGCGCTCATGAACCGCGTTCCAGAGCGAGGGGGCGTTGCGGTCCAGCATTTCACGCCCCACCGACTTGGCCCGGCCATCTGCAAAAGCCAGGCCAGGGATGTGGCAACTGGCGCACGCCATGTTGGCATCTTTGGACAGCCGCGGATCAAAAAAGAGTTGCTGGCCCAAGGCAATGGCCGCCTTGTTGCCCGACTGTGCATTGCCGGGGTCTTGGGCGCGGGCCGGGGGCCAGGGGCCATGCGCACGGATGGCTTGAAGCTCGGCAGGGGAGAAACTAACGCCTGCTTGATTGGGCGCACCCGCAGTGGCCAGCGATGTGCAAAGCAACACCACCCCTGAAAGCACCCAAGCCCCAGGTCTGAGCCCCATCACACATCAATCTCACGGGTGAGGCGCTGGGTGCCCTTGGCTGTGGTGAGCTCAAAAATAAAGCGCCAACGCCCAGGCATGTGGAACATCAACCCTTCCACGGCAAAGCGGCCGTTGCCCAAGGCGCGAACCGTGGTCTTGTAATTCATACCGTGGCGGTGGGCCGGCATGTCCGCACTGACTTTCAGGCCGCTGGGCATGGCGTTTCCGGGTTCAGGGCACACATAGACATCCAGTGTGAAATGCTGCCCGACTGAAATCGGTTTGGCGGATGGCGCAAAAGCAATGCTGAGTTCAGTATCTTTGGCAAGCTGGCGGCTCTGGGCTGCAAGCGCATCACCACAGGCCCAAGCCCGCACCGGTAAAAGCAGGGCAATAACAATGCAAGCCGTCGGCACGGCCAAGCCCCCAAGCTTGTGCACAGCAACGCGTGCCAGGTTCATGCCGCTTGACCTGCGCCCATCAGCAAAGCCTGGGCATTTCGCCAGGCGATGCGCTCTGCCAAGGGTGGAGGCAAATCGGCCAGCCAGTTGCGTGAGAAGCTGGCATGCGTGCCGATGTAGTACCAGCGCTCGGGCGTGAAGGTGTCGGTGCCGATCATGAAACGGTCGGGAAACTCGGTAAATGCCTCGCGCCACGCGGCATCAACTTTGCCCCCGCTGGCATGGTCACCCCGAAAGGCCAGGTCACACCACAGCTTGGGGTGTCGGCGCAGCACCTCGCGCACGGTTTCAGGCCGGTCAAAGCCCGAGTGGGCCCACAGAATTCGGGCTTGCGGCCATTGCTTGAACAGGCGTTCAATGGCATCCACATCCG
>JBILKC010000092.1:0-9193 GCA_044376885.1 Hylemonella sp.
GGCACCGCCTACAGAGAAGCGCACAACAACCGGAATTGGCCTGCCTGTAAATACCGATGCACTTGATAGGTTACGCGCGTCGGCAGTGGCCACGAATTCGCCCATGGCACAGATCCCTTTGGCACCCGAGCGGCGATAGCCCTCAAACTTGCCAAAAGTAGCTTCGAACTGATTAACAAATGCGGATGGATCTACATTCGCAGCAGAAGTCATGGGTGATTGTGCAAAAGCGCTTGAAGCCAAGAGGGAGGCAGCGGCAGCCAAAGTGGAAAGAACCAGCGTTTTCATGAATTTGAACTCCAGGGTTTTGTTTAAGGACCAACAACGAACCGCCAGTCTTGCAAAGACAATTTTGCGTTCGTTGCTGTTGGTCGAACCAGCAGCCAAATTCTTACAAGGTCTTTTTTTAAGTCACAACAATGCAATGAATTAAGCGGGCCCTACCAGTAGGCAAGACCCGGGCAAGCTTAAGGTGCAGCGCTATCAAGTGCGCGCAAGCGTTCTTTTCTTTCATCGGGCTCAAGTTTGCTGATCTCCTTGGCTGCAGCATAAAACTGCGGCAATGAGCCGCTGCGCGCCAGCAAATTCCTGAATGCCGGCACCCATTCGGTGTAGTTCGAGACCGAGGCTAATTGAGCGTTGCCCAACTCCCCAGCAAAGAACCGGTCGTACCCGGCAAAGCCGCCCCAAGACTCTTTAAGCGCCAGGTAGGATGCCCTCATGTTGGTCAGTATCTCGGCCTTGCGTATTCGCTTCTCATCGTCAGGAATGGTAAGCAGGTAGAGCGCCTCCAGCTTGCCACGATAAGTGGCTACCAGCTCAATGAACCTGCGTCTGTATATCCGCGTGGCCTCGAAAGCCTTGCGCTCGGATGCCGTACCCTCAGCAGCAAGCCACCGCTCTATGCCCTCCAGCTCCACGGCCGACGCAAAGGACTCGTTGAAGCTGGTGTCGCCGGGGACATAGAGCACCTGGTGGGCAAGCTCATGAAAAATCAGTCGCGCCATCTCGGTCTGCGAAAACCGGACGAACGTGTTGAGTAGCGGATCATCGAACCAGCCTATGGTCGAGTAAGCAGGTACGCCAGCAACGAACACATCCACGCCATTGGCGCGGAGCTGCTTGGCGAAACTTTGTGCGTTTTCCTCGTTGAAGTAACCCCGGTAGGTCACACAACCCGCAAACGGAAAACACCATTGCTTGGGACGAGTTGAGAACTCTTCCGTAGCGAAGACGTTCCAAACGACAAACGGTCTCTTCAGGTCGGCGTAGCTGCGATAGCTGGCGTTGTCCGGCAGTGCCAACTCGCGTGAGGCGAAGTCTCGAATAACGACCGCTCGTTTCAAACGTGCCTGAAGGCCGGGATCGACCGCAGGGTCTCGCAGCAGTTCTTCGACTGGACGCGTTTCACGCCAGATTTCAATCTGGCCGCTAACAGCCTGTGTGTAGTAGCCCATGACTTGGCAACCGCTGATCGCCAGAAGCACGGTGGCTGTGAGTGCAAGCCTAAGCGCGCGCAAACTTGCCCTCCTTCAGAAATGAACACACCTGCTGTGCGACTGAGGCAGAAAGAATCATCCCGGAGTGATTGACCCGCATCACCAGCGTATCAGCAGCGCCGTTAATACGCGTCTCCTCCACCGTCACAACACCATCGTTTGGTTTTTCCAGCCCCAGGAACATACGCCCCAATCCGAGCGGGACATCCCCTGCGATCACGCCGAGTTCGACGCCTACTGGCGCCTGAGGCATTACCCCCTCGGCCCAGAGCGGCAGGGAATGACCCAGCATCCAGCGTCCGCCAACCGAGCTCGACAAGTCTCGACCAGCGCTGCTTCCGGCTACCGGACTGCCAAGAAGTACAACTCGCCCGATACGGGGGTCAGCCCGCTTCTTTAAAAGTTGCAGGATCATCACGCCACCCATGCTGTGCCCGACCAGATGAATCAGCTCATCCGGCAGTGCCTCAATAAAACGCGCAAGGCGTTCTGCATTGTGACTGGGCGAGCGTTTGACGCTGGCGTAACCGAAGCGCGCGACCCGAAAGCCCCCTCTTGCGAGGTGCACATGCAATGGCAACATCGACCACGCGTTCATCCAGAGTCCATGAACCAGAACCACCCTAGCGACTGGCCCCGGCGAATGACGGCTTCCCATTAAGGAATACATGGCTTATGTATGGTTCTAAGCATAGGGGCAGGTCAAAGGGACATCCACTCTTTGCACCCATCAACAGATGATTACCGTGCAATACTGAAAGTTCAAGAACTGTTTCACCTGTTGAAGACGCATTTGGCAGATCTTTTAACATTGAATCTTCGAAGCAATTTACATGAGTATTGAATAACCATCCACGCAATGCTAAAAATCTTCCGGTTTATTGTGATCGTTTGGCTTGGGCTGCTTATTGGCGCTCTCATGCTGGTGGGGATTGTTTTTGCGCTGATTTCAATGGCGTGGTCACTGCTGCGAGGACGTAAGCCAGCAGTCGTCGTTGTTTTCCAGAACCTTAGACAGACGGCCAAAGGATTTAGAAACGGGACCTGGGCCGCTCAGAAAAAATCCGCACAGACGCCACCCGCAGACATCGTGGATGTTCAGGTACACGAAATTCTTCCTGTTTTGCCAAGTCAAGGCGGAACTTCGCGAGAATGAGAAGCTGGGCTTCAACGCAGCAGTGTCTTGCCACTCTGTGCAATCCTCAGTCCTCATCGAGCCAGGTGCAGACGATCCTGAATGTCTGCTTGGTAGCGGTGAATTTGCTGAAGTCGCTAGAAGCTGATTAGGCAAAAAGATTTCGGCCGCAGGCACATTGCGGACACTGAAGTTTCAAAATTGATCGCTCCAGAGCGGTCGTGGTCGACCTTTATAAAACCACATTCGCCATCACTACCTGGCGCGTTATCTCATCTGCCGCAAACACATGTTCCACGCGCAGCGATGCGAGCGTGATGTCTTGCGGTGTCCCGAAGGTCGTAAACATGCTGAAAAAAGCCAACTCGCCGTGTACAGTGGCAAAGCGGGTCGTGAGAACGGGAGCCATTTGGCGTGGCCACGGGGGGAGAGACTTTTTGCCCAGACGCTGCTGCATTTGCGCGGCCAACTGCTCCACGCGCGGCAGGAGCTCGGGCAAGACGCTGGCGTCATCGCGCAGATGCGCGAGCATGGCGGGCCCGACTTCCTCCAGGTTGATCATGTACCGCGTCATGCCCTCGGGGTGCAGCATGGCATCGAGCAGATTGATGGGTTGGCCTGGCGGCAATTGCGCGACCCAGGGCATCAGTGTCACGGCCATCCATTGTGCGCCTCGGTTCATTTGCAGCACGTTCCAGGAGGCATCCATCACCATCGCGGGCATCGGATCATGCGCAGCTAACAAGCGGCCCAGAGCATCGCGCACCGGGGCGAGCACAGCATCGTCGAGTTCGCTTCCTCGATAAATCGGCGCAAATCCAGCCTGCTGCAAAGCCACATTGCGCAAGGCCAAGGGCGCTTGTAGCTCATTCAACCAGGCAAGAAGTAACTCTCGGCTGGGTTGAGCACGGCCGCTCTCCACAAAGCTGACATGCCGCTGGCTTACACCCATACGCAGCGCAAGCTCAAGCTGGCTCAAACGCTTGGATTTACGAGCAGTTTGCAAAGTGTCTCTAAGACTGGGTGATTGCGCTTGCATGCCACTATTCAATCACAGCTTTTTATGCGCGCAATTACCTAAGACGTAATTGCATTGATTCACAGCACTGCGCACACTGGCATCACTTTGAAAGGAAACCCATGAACAAAACCCTCCTCATCGCGATACTGATTATTTTTAGCGGACTCACAGCCTATTCGATTCACTTTTCTGGCGGTCTCGTTGAATTTCTGCTCGCTCTTACGCTTCATCCCTCAAGCTGGCAGGTTTTCTGTGATCTGGTGATCGTCATGTGTCTGCTCTTGGTCTTCATGAAACGCGATGCAAAAGCAACGGGCCGACCTTTCTGGCCTTGGGCGATTTTCTCGCTGCTGGTGGGCTCATTTGGCCCGCTGCTTTACTTCATCACGGCGAAGGAAAAAGTATGAGTGCGAATCACTGGACCCAATGGCTGATTCGGGCCGCTTTTGCTGTCACTGGCCTGATTCATCTTCTGCCATTAGCTGGAGTATTGGGCCGTGCCACACTGGAGCGCGCTTATGGCATTCATCTGGGTGAAGGCCAAGACATCGTGATTCTGATGCAGCATCGCGCCTTGCTATTTGGCTTACTGGCAGTGGCTTGCCTGATGGCGGTGGGCAAGCAAAGTTGGCGCGTGCCAGCAGGCATTGCAGCGCTGATCAGTATGTTGGGCTTTGTATTGATCACCTCCTGGCAGCCTCATGGCGCGGCAGTTGCCAAGGTAATGTGGATTGATTTGGCTGCCTCTGTGCTGCTGGCTGTGGGTTTGCTGGCGCATATCAAAGCTCGCCTCAGTTCTTGAACAAGACGCCATGAACATGCCCAGACTTTTGGTTCATCTCATGCTCGCGGTGCTCTTCACACATGAGCTTGACGCCATGACGCAATCCGAATGGCGTCTACTTTACGTCATGCGGGATTTGAACGATCACCAGGCGCGTTGGTGGTTTGTGGTACTTCATGTGCCGTTTTTTTGGGTGTTTATCTCGCTTACGCACCATGCTCAGCACAAGCTGTAAAGCATCAGCCACATTAGCTTGGCAGCTTTTTGCATCGTGCATGCGCTGTTGCACCTGCGCCTAAGCAATGACCCGCTCTCCACATTTACCACGTCACTGTCATGGAGCCTGATCGTTGGGGCTGCTGCGCTGGGGTCTGCCTATTTGGTGCTATTAATCTACAAGCCCTCAACTAAACCCGTATGAAAGTGACATCTTATTCATCAACTGGTCTGCTCCTCATTATCAAAACCAATTTCTCTTCAAGAAACACCATCTACCGATAGGATCTTAGCTAGAGACAACTGGACTTCGATAAGGCGGACACTGGCGACGATCTTCAACCGCTGAAAACCGGCAGTCGCATTAGGGCAAGGTACGGTCATTGGCGAGTGTCAGGTGTCGGAAATTAAGAAATCGCTTTAAACCGGCGCTCACAGAGCGCCGTGCTCCGGTGAACAACGGCCCTTGAAAAGCACCCAAGCTGTCCGTCTCCCTTTGGACGTACGTCTACCCGAGGGTGTCCAGAAGGTAGAAATACGCGCCAAAGGCAAGGAGCGCATCATCACCCCCCTGGGCCAAACTTGGGACAGCTTCTTTCTGGGTGGCCCCACCGTTAGCGACGACCCGTTGAGGTGCTTTCCACCTTCAACGCAGCAGTATCTTGCCACTCTGTGCAATCCTCAGTCCTCATCGAGCCAGGTGCAGACGATCCTGAATGACTGCTTGGTAGTGGTGAATTTCCTGAAGTCGCTAGAAGCTGATTAGGCAAAAAGATTTCAGTTGCAGGCACATACCAGATGTTCACGCTGCTACCGAGTTTGCAGAGATATTGACATGCAGCCTTTCGCGTACTGCCTGAAAAATGGCTGCAAGGTTGTCCATGCTAGGGTTGCCAGTAGGCGACAACATGCGGTGCAAACTTTTGCTTGGCTTGGCCGTCAGCATTGCCAGTTGCTCAAAACCGATTGTGGCGTTCACCAAGTCGCGCAGGATCAGGCGAGCGGTCTCGGGCTCACCATTAAGGAAAAGCGTCGCAGCCTCATTCAAGAGTGCCTGTGCAAATGACGCGTCACTCTGTACACGTTGGATAACAGTTTCTTTGAAGTTTCTTGTCAGTGCCATTGCATTTACCCCTTGCGCTTAGTGCTTGATTTGATGGTCATTGCCTTTTTGCGAGCCTTGTACTCCGCCAGCAACGCCTTCGCTTTATCAATGTCCCGTTGCTGGCCCCGCTTGGTCCCGCCGCCAAATAGGACGATAAGTGTGTCGCCATCTTTGGCGAGGTAGAGCCGGTATCCTGGCCCCCAGTCGATGACGTATTCACCCATGCCGTCGAACCACTTGATGCTGGATGTATTGCCCAGTTCCATACGAAGCTTGGCCACGGTCACCTTGGCGGCCGCCTGCGATGTCAGGCCGTCAAACCATTGCTTGTAAGGGTTGGTTGCATCCTCGCGAATGTACTCTTCGACTTTGATCGTCATAGTGAATGGTAACGCATATGTTACTTTTGAGCAAATGCGGTGCAATAGGACTTCCAGTCAGCGGCTGTTCGCGATCGTCGGCTTTTGCTGAAAACCGGCAGTCGCATTAGGGCAAGGTACGGTCATTGGCGAGTGTCAGGTGTCGGAAATTAAGAAATCGCTTTAAACCGGCGCTCACAGAGCGCCGTGCTCCGGTGAACAACGGCGCTTGTAAAGCACCTAATTGATTGCGTCCGAAACGCCATATACAATTGCTATATACGAATTTCCTGGAAGATAGTCATGTCCATCGGCACTGTTTTCGTCAATAACCGCACCCAAGCTGTCCGTCTCCCTTTGGACGTGCGTCTACCCGAGGGTGTCCAGAAGGTAGAAATACGCGCCAAAGGCAACGAGCGCATCATCACCCCCCTGGGCCAAACTTGGGACAGCTTCTTTCTGGGTGGCCCCACAGTTAGCGACGACTTCCTTCACGAGCGCGCCACCCAGCACCAGTCGGAGCGGGAAGCGCTTTGATGCTGCGCTACCTGTTGGACACCAACATTGTCGTCTACGTGTTGAAACGGCGACCCGTCGAGGTGCTTTCCACCTTCAACGCCAACGCCAGCCGCATGGCAATGTCTTCCGTTACCCTCGCCGAACTCTTGCACGGCGCGGAGAAAAGCAGCCGCGTGAGTGAAAACCTGGCCGCTATCGAGGACTTTTGCAGCCGCCTGGAAGTTCTGCCCTATGGCCCCAAGGCCGCGCAACATTGCGGAGCCATTCGCGCCGCCTTGGAAAAACTCGGCCAGCCTATCGGTGTGAACGACATGCATATTGCCGCGCACGCTCGTAGCGAAGGCCTGGTGCTGGTGACGAACAACATGGGCGAGTTCGCGCGGGTGCCGGCGCTGGAAGCAGAGAACTGGGTCCACGCGGCGCAGTAAGTCCGCTGAAATCGCTAGAAACGGATTAGGCAAAAAGATTTCGGCTGCAGGCATTTACCGGTATCAACACTTTGCTGTTTGCCTGCTCCATAGCGGTCGTAAGCTAAGGCTTATCTTTGGCACGTGGGCCCCGCTTTGGGAAGGATGTGGTGGTGCGCAGATGTTTGACGCGCACAAATCGGCGACTTTCATGCGATGCAAAGAAGGACTGCGCACGAACGACTGGGCCAGTCCGACCTCATGTGTGTGATTATTTTCCCTGCTGCCATGCTGATGGCAGCGATGTTTTTCTCTTCGATCTAATTCAGCTTCAGGGACAGCTTTGAAGTTTCTGATGAGCTTCAGATTGCAGGCTACGGCATTTGATTAGCTTTTCATGGGATTGTCACCAATTTGTCATCAAGTCATCTTATAAAGATTGATGCCTATGTTGGCATTGCATATTCAAGAAACTGATCATGGCCAAAGACTTTTCAACCATGGAAGACAGCAATCGCTCTTCCAACGCAAATATTCATGAAGTGTCCCTGCCCTCACGCCGCACTGTACTGCGTGGTGGTTTGGGCGCTGTTGCGTCCAAGCTGCTGGCTCCTTTGAGCGCTGTGGCCGGTGCCAGCGCATTGACTGCATGCGCCACCAACGGGATGGGTCAGGGCCCGTTGCTGGGTTTCAAGAGCATTGGCATTTCAACCGCTGACACCATCACCGTGCCCGAGGGCTACACCGCCCAAGTGATTGCACCTTGGGGTGACCCGGTGGGGCTTTCCGGCGAAAACCATGCCTTCAAGGAAGACGCCAGCAACACGGCAGCGCAGCAGGAAACCCAAATTGGCATGCACCACGACGGGATTCACTTTTTTTCCCAGCAGGGCTCCAAAAGCGGTTTACTGGTGATGAACCACGAATATACCGACGAAGGTCTGTTGTTCCCAGACGGCTTGGCCAATTGGTCGCCTGAGAAAGTGCGCAAAGCGCAGGCTGCACATGGTGTTTCGGTAATTGAAGTCGAAGACAAAGGTGGCAGATGGGAGGTGATCAAGCCCTCCCCCTGGGCTCGGCGCATCACCGGCAATACCCGTACCGAGCTTAGTGGCCCGGCTGCAGGCCACGCCATGGTCAAAACCGCTGCTGACCCGAACGGGCGGGTGGTTCTGGGCACACTGAACAACTGCGCCAGCGGCATCACGCCGTGGGGCACTTACCTGACAGCCGAAGAAAACTTTATCAATTACTTCAGCGGTGGCGACACACCTTCTGACCATGAACGGCGCTGGGGCTTGCGCAAGGGCGGCGCAGGCGGTTACCGCTGGCACTTACACGATGCACGTTTTGATGCCACCCAACACCCGAACGAGCCCAACCGCTTTGGCTGGATTGTCGAGATTGACCCTTTCAACCCCAGTTCAACCCCCATCAAACGCACGGCCATGGGCCGCGCATCTCACGAAGGCGCCACCATTGCAGTCACCAAAGACCAAAGAGCCGTGGTTTACATGGGCGAAGACGCGCGCTTTGAGTACATCTACAAGTTTGTCAGCCGCGACGCAATCAAGCCCGGTGGCTTTTCTGCCAACGCCACCCTGCTGGACCATGGCACGCTCTACGTGGCCAAGTTCAACGCCGATGGCAAAGGCATCTGGATTGCACTCACACATGGCCAAGGTGGTTTGACTGCGGCCAATGGTTTTGCAGACCAGGGCGAGGTGGTCATCAAGGCGCGCCAGGCCAGCGATATTTTGGGCGGCACCAAGATGGACCGGCCTGAATGGATTGATGTAGATAAGCAGGGCTGGGTGTATTGCGCCCTGACCAACAACAGCAACCGCGGCGGCGACAAAATGCCGATTGCCGATGCTGCCAACCCGCGTAATAACAATACCCAGGGCAATATCATCCGCTGGAAAGAAGAAGGTGACTTCAATGCCCTCACATTTGCCTGGAACCATTTTGTTTTTGCCGGCGACCCGAGCCTGGAACGTGCAGATGCCAAAGGCAATGTCAAAGGAGATATGTTCTCTTGCCCTGATGGTCTCTGGACTGACGCACGCGGAGTGCTGTGGATTCAGACCGACATGTCAACCTCTGCCATGGGTAAGGGCGATCTGAAAAACATGGGTAACAACATGA
>JBILKC010000093.1:0-9154 GCA_044376885.1 Hylemonella sp.
CTGTACATTTTCAGGTATTCAAAAGGTGGTTCAGGCTACGGGTGGTGCGCCGGTATGGTCAATCCGTTTCATCCACCGCCCCGAGTCTGGGTAGACATTGACTCGTCCGCCGTTCAGCCAGACTTGCTCCTCATTCATTTGCAAGCCGTTCAAAGGGTCGATATCGAAAACGACCCCAAGTGCACGCGCAACGTTGACATCTTCGATGGGCAACTCCCAGCTCAGGAATACCTGGTTGTAATCCTGGTCTGGTGTGAAGTCGTCCGCATTAAAGCTAGTGCTTTGGCGTTGAATAACAGCGTGAGGCTGGCCGGTGTCAAATATCACAGTCGCACCCCGGGTGAGCGGGATTCGGTAACCTGTATGCGGAAAATGCAGGTCAAGGCCCCTGTCCTCGCTCAGGAACAGATTGCAGAAGGCCGCTCCACCGTAGTACGTGGCATCAAGGTGGTACTTTGCGCCGGTGCAGGTCATGAGCGCAACGTCACTTGAAGCAAGAGTATCTTGCAGTCCAAGCGTACGCATCCAAGCGGACATCGCCTTGACGCAGTTCGCGTAGTCAGGCCAGTTCATTCGAGACCTTGCCAGAGGCAGTGGTTCGACGTCACCAGTTTCAAGCCCTAGACGTGAAATCTCCTTGGACCAATCTGCAATCAGGCGTGCAGAGGGTGCCGGTATGTCCAGTATCCCGGTCCATACAACTTCGCTCACGCTTCGACTGCGTATGACATCTTCACGCCAGTAATAAGCTGTCAGCAGCTCTTGTGCATGTTGCGGTTTGGAGAGTCGGTTCACACGAGGCCATTTCAATAAGGCTAATCTTGTGAAAGTATCGCTCAGTGACTATCTTGTGCGTTTTGTTAAAACCGATACCAAGTGTGGGTGCGCTGCTCAGTAAGCAGGCATCTAGGGTAAGCAATAATGGGAAATCGCCCTTTAAGTTCAATCAAGGGCCCTGCGAAGTCGAATGCGTACTCGGGCGGCTGGCTTGTTACTTGCTTGCCCCTGCTAAGCGGGTTGCCGTCTCTGAAAATGGCCAACCATGCCACTGTCTTGTGATTGAGCAGCACATAAGGAAAAACGCGCCATGTCTAATGTTCATGTTGTAGAGCACCCACTGGTGCAACACAAGTTGTCTTTGATGCGTCAGAAGGATGCCAGCACAAACAGCTTTCGAAGACTCCTCAACGAACTCGCCATGCTCATGGCTTACGAGGTGACACGCGATTTACCGCTGCACGAAATAGAAATCGAGACGCCACTGGAGACCATGAAAGCCAAGTTCATCGATGGCAAGAAACTTGTTTTCGTTTCCATCCTGCGCGCCGGTACAGGAATACTTGAGGGGATGTTGAGCGTTGTGCCGGGAGCACGTGTTGGGCATATTGGCCTTTACCGTGACCCTAAGACACTGACTGCTGTCGAATACTATTTCAAGATGCCTTCAGAGATGGCCGAGCGCGATGTCGTGGTGGTAGACCCGATGTTGGCCACGGGTAACTCTGCTATCGCTGCTCTAGACCGGATCAAAGAACTCAGACCCAAATCAATTAAATTCGTGTGTATTGTGGCCTGTCCACAAGGTGTGGACGCCATGCAGCGGGCTCATCCAGATGTGCCTGTATACACGGCTGCCATAGACCGGGAGCTCAATGAGCATGCCTATATTGTTCCAGGCTTGGGCGACGCTGGTGATCGCATGTTTGGAACCAAGTAGTCACATCCGGCTACATGGCATTTGTTACACCATCCTCAGAGCACAACCGATGATGTAAAGGTCGTTTTAATCGCCGTCAGAAACACGCCTGACCCCTGCCATTCCCTCTAAAACCCGTAACACTGCGGCTGTGTCTTCACCCGCCAGGCCCTGGCTCATGGCTGAGTGGTACAGCTGGGTCGAGGCGGAAAAGAGTGGCACCGGGCAGTTCAGGCCGGCGGCGAATTCCCCGATGATGTGCAGGTCCTTCATGAACATGTCGATGCGAGCGGTCGGCTGGTCGTAACGACCTGCCACCATCAGCGGACCGCGGATCTGGAACATGCGCGAACTCCCGGCGCTGTCCTGCAAGGTATCAAAGAGCGTCGCAGGGTCGATGCCGGCCTTGGCGGCTAGCGTAAAAGCCTCGGCCGCTGCAACATTGTGGATGTTGACGAGGTGATTGGCAAGAAACTTCATCGCGCTGCCCTTGCCAAATTCACCCAGGAAGACTTGTTTTCGCGACATCCCCTCAAGCGCGGGTCGGGCCGTTTCGAATGCGTCGGGGTCTCCACTGCCGAACACGACCAGATCCTTCTTCGCTGCCTGCGCACCGGTTCCGCTAACTGGGCAATCAAGCATGGTGCACCCACTATCTGCCAGCCCGGCCAATGCAGCTTTCTTAACTGCGATGGGCATGGTGCATGCGTCTACCAAAACTTTGCCCGCCACCTTGAGTTTTGCGATTTCAGCATAGACAGCATCGAAGGCCTTGACCGTAGGCAGTGAAGTAAAGGTCACTTCAGTCGCCTGTACGACTTGTGTGGCCGAGCCAAGCAGCTTGCCGCCTGCTGCGGTGAAACGACTACGTGCATCATCGCTGATATCGAACCCAACGACCTGATACCCCGCCTTAAGTAAGTTAGTCGCAAATGCGCCGCCCATAATGCCCAGACCCACGATCCCTATTGCTTGTGTCATAAGATTTGTTCCTTGTTCGTTATTGAATGAATAAAAATTTACAGCAGATGAATCAATCTCAAACTCGGACTATCCGTCAAAGAAGACCACACTGCCAGACACCAGCTGTACACGTACCGACGATAGCAGTGCCGATTGCTGTGATGTGCATGGGCATCGTCCTTCTAGTATTGTGAAGGTGGCAGGTCTACGGTAAGACCATCCAGCGCATCGGTGAGTTGAATCTGACAACTCAGGCGGCTGCCTGTCTGGTGTGGCGATGCAGTGAATTCGAGCATCGCGATTTCATCCGGTTCAGGCAACGGCAGTTGTTGCACAAAAGGTTCTCGCACGATCACATGACAGGTAGAACACACCAGCATTCCGCCGCAATCAGCTTCGATACCGGGCGCATTGGCGTTGACCGCGGTTTGCATGAGACTCATGCCAGGCTTGCCCTGCAGAGTGTTGGTGCTGCCGTCGGCGGATACAAGGTGGATGGTGATCATTCAGATGCGGCCAAAATATTCACGGCGCTCGAAATCAGTCTTGTCCTGCGCTGCATCAAAACGTGACAGTTCAAGTCGCTTAAGTTGCGTGTAATAGTCCACAAAGGGCTGTCCGAAAGCCGTGCACAGCGCCACGTCAGCATCAAGCGCTTCCAGTGCTTCCCCAAGACTTTTAGGCAGCAACTCGTGTGATCCCGAATAGGGTGAGTCAGTAGCAGGGGGTGCCCTGAGCTGGCGCTCTATGCCATTCATGCCCGCGTGAATCTGCGCAGCGATATAGAGGTAAGGATTGGCAGTCGGTTCGCCAACGCGATTTTCGATACGCGTGCCATTGTCATTGCATTCACCCACAACACGCAGCATGGCACCTCGATTGTCACGTCCCCACAGTACTGACTGCGGTGCCAGCGCGTTCGGCTGGAAACGCGCAAATCCGTTAGGCGTGGGCGTACAGAAAACCGCCATGCCACGCGCATGCTTGAGCAGGCCGGCCAGGTAGTACTCGCCCGTTTCGGACAGCACGTATTGCGCTGCCATTGCATCGCTACCTTCTGCAGGTGATTCACGCCGGAAGGCGTTGTTGCCGCTTGAGAGTTCAACTAGAGACTGGTGCAGATGCCAGCCGCTTGACATGATGTTTGGAAATGGCGGCCGGCACATGAAGGTGGCATAGTAGCCAGCACGCAACAAAGCCTGGCGTACAGCATTGCGGAATAGCACCATGTTGTCAGCAGCGGTCAGTGCATCGGTCGCCTCGAACACTGCTTCTACCTGGCTCGGCCCGAGCTCGATTTCAAGTGATAACAACGGCATTCCAAGCGATTGCGCTGTATGCAAAACGATACGCATCGGTTCATCGGCCATGTCGTAGCAACTATCTGCAAGCAGGTTGTAGCCGGGGTGGATCATGCTTACACGCGGTGGCAGGCCGGGCCAGGCCGCCTGCTCCGGATCAAGCTGTGCTTGTGTGTCTTCAATCCGGTAGATGTGGAATTCGACTTCCAGTCCACATTTCAGTCCGTAGCCGCTAGTTGCCAGGCGTTGTAACGCGCGCTGCAGAACACGGCGTGTGTCCAATTCGATGGGAGTGCCGTCTTGCATGAAAGGCTGCGTGCGCAGCCAACCGGTCCCAGGTGCCCACGGGAGTTGGAGATAGCTCTCGGGTTCAGCCATCAGCAAGACGTTACTTGCATACTCAAATCCAGGCAGGTCTTTGGTGCCGCCAGCTTCGAAAACCTTGTAGGCCGTACGGTTGGATGTGTCCTTAAGTAGCAGCGTGCTCACCATGCCCACGCCGTTGTGCATCACCTGCGCCACGGCGGCTGCCACTAGCGTTTTGCTGCGCAGCACGCCGTGTACATCGCACCACGTGAATCGTACCAACTCGATTCCTGTCGCGTCGATCTGCTGCACCACATTCGCCACGGCACGATCGCGCGCCGCCGTGGCAAGGCCGCAGCGCTCGGCAAATCCCGTCATGCGGTTTGTTCCGTGCCGGGGGTGCCGGCTATCCAGGGGGCACGGGCACGTTTCGCAGTTTCTGCCTCTTTCCACCAGGTGGCCCATTCGCTTGCGGGCGCGATGCCGTCTAAGGTGGCCGGGCCGTCTGCAATCGCCTTTACGGTCTCTATGCTCGCGATCCCCGGCGCTGTCCCGCCAGCGGCTACCGTGTCAATGGCTTGCAGGAGCATACGGCGGTTAAATGAAATGGCCTTGTCGCTCGTTCCCAGGTGTTCGCGCGTACGATCCTGGATCGGCCCCATGCTCTCCACGGCCCACTGGTCGTGTACGTTGATGTCTTCTTCACCCATGCCGAGATAAGTTGTCGACAGTTGCTCTGCCGCGTTGAAGCCCCAGTTGTTGTGGCGACCTGCGTTGGGCTTGTAGTCGGGTCGGGATATGAACTGAAGACGTTGTGCTCGCATGGCCTCCTTGTCCAGAGGACTTTCGAAACTGGTGAAGAAGGAATACCAGTAAGTGTGCGTGTCGTCTACCGGAAGGTGTATCTGCGTAATTGTGAGTGTCTCGGATAAAGGAATGACAAATGTTGCAGGGAAGATGGACTGCGTGACGCGCACATGTGTGAGTGCCTCTGTCATGGGGCGAAGCGTCGTGAGCTGCATACCCCAGGGCCGGGGTTCGATATTGATTTCTGGCTGCACAAATTCACGCATGATGCGTGACATCGGCCATTGACCATTGCCAGCACTGCCGGCGCTGGCACTGCGGAACTGTTTCCCAGCTGCGTTGCCACCGATATCTTCCAGCGCCAAATCCTTTAAAAAGCGGTGAAGGAATGAAGGGTGAGCCGGATCGATACCGACCTCAACCGCCTGCAACCAGTTGGCATTCCATAAACCTTTGAACGCAAAGCTGTGTGTTGAAGGCGCATTGAAGCAGTCGAACGCGGGAAAGGGCGGCGGTGTTGTGCCTTCGTTGCCGAGCCAAGCGAATAAAACGCCAGCCTTTTCCACCAGCGGATAGGCCCGCTGTCGCACACGTTCACACAACTTGCTGCCGGTTGGCTCCGCTGGTGTTTCCAGGCAGCGGCCGTCTACCGCAAACTTCCAGCCGTGGAAGGGGCATCGCAGTCCGTCTTCCTCTCGACGCCCGAATGACAGGTCGGCCTGGCGGTGCGGGCAGTTGGCATCGAGCAGACCCCAAGCACCAGAGCCATCCCTGAACAGCACCAAGTCCTGGCCCAGTACACGCACAGCTTTCACCGGACGCAGTTCCATAGCGGGTTCAATCCTTGGATCGAATTCATCCACCAGCGCCACCGGATGCCAGTATTGGCGAAGTACGGCTCCGGCAGGCGTGCCGGGGCCGATGCGGGTAATGCGTTCGTTCTGATCTGCTTTCATATTCGTCCTGTTGTCAGCGGTCACCCGAAATCTGGCGGCGGTACTCTTCTTCGTGATGCTTTTTCATAGCTTGACGCGATCCGCAGAGCAATATCTTCTTTTCCAGGTTCAGACCGAAAGACCAGAGAGTAAGGCAAACCTGGTTCAGGCAACGCGGTCGGCGTCTGGTTAGCGAGCGAGAGGTAGCGCTCTCCGCCAGGCTCGAGTTGAAAGCGGGCATCGTAAGCAACCCGAACATAGCCTGCAGGTACGAGGATCTCTGTTAAACCTGCGTTCGGTCCAAAGAAGTGCTCATAACGGAGCCGGTCAATCAGGCCCGGCTCGTCGGCTCCACCAATAACGCCCGGGGGTAACGGCGTGTGAAGGCGAACCAGAGCATCTAACTGATTTTCGTAAATTACCATCATATCGACACGTCTTAGCAACTCACGCAGCATGATTCGCTCATTCACGCCCTGCCTCCCACCCAGCGGGTTGCGCGGGTCACTGATCTCTTCCCAATTTTTGAATGCTGCACGTTGATCATCACCCCAAAATTTGGATCGTTGATTCAGTGCCGCCCAATCGCGGAGGGTTTCAGTCATGCCCAGTTGTCGCCAATCCTGCTCTCTGCGAGCCAAGTACTGGCTGATATGGAATCTGAATCCATTAGCCAGAATTTGCTGCTGGACCGTCGAGATATCCAAGTTGGAAGGGGGGGTTATTTGCAAGTCTGACAAGCGCACCATGTAGTCGATTGCCTTCATTGAGCCTTGGCCATGGTATATGCCCGGTGCAAACTCAGTGCGCTCGATGCATTGGGCAAACTCCGGGAATACAGGCTGTCCATCCGGCAGGAGTCTGAACAGAATGTCCGGCATAAAGACCGGTACCAATTTCGCTAAAGCCATCCGGAAATCCACACGCATTTTTTCGCAACGTGTATCGGCCTGCCATAGCGGGTCTGAAGACTCAACCAAGGCGGCCTTCAACTGCTCTCCCAATACAGCTTGTATTTCTATCGCGGCAGCCTGCGTGATGGGCTCGGCGGCCATGCTGCCCGCAGTCAGCATGGACTCGCGGATAACACCTAAACGAATTCCTTTAAGCGATCCTGGAAGGCTATCTTTCACAATATGTGTGCTGTAATTGGAAAGGATGCCGGATCGGGGCACAGTAGTGTAAGGATCGCGCGGGTCGTAATAGCCCTGCTCGGGATCTTTGAGTGCATCGAGAACCCTGGCGCAATCGGTCAATGTCCGACATAAGATGCCCGTGCGATCACAGTAAATATCGGCGCCGATAGCTCCACCATCAAAGCCAAGTAAGGCCTTATGCGGAAGGATCAATGCGACCGCATTGTGATTGGCGGGCCCGCGGGTGGACATACGAGTTTCTTCACCCAAGCTGGCCATGACCAGGTTGGCGCTGACTGAAACTCCCGAGCCTGAACTAGAGCCCAGCGATGCCGAGCGCGTCGTGTCATAAGGATTAACCGGGGTTCCTCCCCAGGTGCTGCGCTGGTATCCCAACAGCGATGGAAATACTTTTTCGGGAAGGTGACTTCCACCTGGATCTCCGGCCCTTCCGTTGTATTCCGTCATGACCGCTTTGGCAAAAATAACGGCCCCTTTTTTACGCAATTGATCGACCAGAATGTGGTCGCGAGCGGGGAAATCCATGTCATAGTCTGCATCGCCGCCACCTGTAGACCGCATGTCTTTGGTGTCAAAGGCGTCCTTGAACGAAAAAACCACCCCGTAAAGAGGCATTTTTTCCAAATCCGGACGGCTCCCCCACTGTTCGTCCAATGCCGCAGCCTGCTCCAGTGCGTCAGGGTAATGACGAAAAATCTCGCAAGCAGGCGGGGCTTGCGGTGGTAATGGGCCTAAGCTGGGGTGCAGGTCAAAGTTCCCCCGGCATGTAACCGAACGTTCGCCCCGGATATTCAAGGTTGACAGCGCGTTGAGTTGCCCTGCATTTGCAATGCCTTGCACCATTCCCATCTGTTGCTCAACCCGGGGGTCTGAAGCGGTGCTCGACATGTGACCGAAATCCAGTGGTGGTCCCTTGTAGTCGTCGAAATTTGGCAGGATAGTGCTGGCGCTGACGGTACCAGTTGGAAATTTCAGAGGTTCACCGGCGCGTATAACGCCTAGAGATTGATTTTTCAGAGCCTGGCCATCTTCTGTAACCAGGGCGGTGGCTACGCCGTTATAGCGTCGGCAACGTTCTATATAGCGCTCAACGATCTGCGTACATGTTACCCGGCCTTGGAGGATGGCCTCATGGAGTTGATCGATGGTGGCTTCTTCGAGAACAAAATCCATGGTCGTCATTTGCGCCTCTATTGGTCAATGTTATGCGAGTTATTTGCGCTTGAAAGCTTTTGCCCCAAAACGTATTTGGGCAGCCCTCAGGGCTGCCCAAACAAGTCAGATCATGACCAACGTACGTTATTTTTTGGCACCTTCAGCCTCGAACTTCTTGCGTGATTCCGCGTAATAAGAGACGACTTTTCGAACATTAGTCGCGCCTTCAGCTTCGAGTTTCTTGAGGTAACTGTCGTTGGCTGCGGTGCCGGCTTGGAGAATACGCTGCTCATCAGCAGGAGTCGAGAAGGCAAAAGTGATTTTGTTTTTTTCAACCCAGTTTTTCTTGATCTGATCTTCTGCTTTCATGAGCTCGGTGGCGTAACGAACGCCATACTCATTGCGCAGATCTACCAACATTTTCTGGGTTGCCGGTGGTAAAGAGCGGAACTTTTTACCAGACATGAAAAAGGCCGATCCAACGACACCGCCGTTGCCCCTGAGGCCGGGTGGGTTCATCATGTGTACGTTCTTGACGACCTCGTTGAGCTTGAACACATTCGAGAGAAGAATCACAAGCTCGCCGAGCGCATCGATAGTGCCGCGATCCATGGCCGGATACATGTCAGGGAAAACCATGAAAACTGGATTCCAGCCTAAGCCTTTGTAGAAGTCGGTCCGTGCGCCACCATAGGTGCGTAAGGTTTTGCCCTTCAGCACGTCCATATTGGTCAAAGGGACCTTGGTGCCTACAGGAGCCAGGCCACTGATATGGGACATCAATGGCACGATATCGTTTTTGGCTAACTCGGCTTTAAGGTCGGGTTGATTGTC
>JBILKC010000368.1:0-2727 GCA_044376885.1 Hylemonella sp.
GAAACTCAGGGCTGCAGGTTACCGCCTGGCTTGGCTGCATGGCAGCGATGCGGAGCAACAGCGAAGCGAACAACTGGCCAGCCAATTACCTGGCAGCACGGTCTGGCCCCACTTGAGCCTGGACGGCCTGATGGACGCCATGGCCCATTGCGC
Organism: Hylemonella sp.; assembly: GCA_044376885.1. Lineage (GTDB taxonomy): Bacteria > Pseudomonadota > Gammaproteobacteria > Burkholderiales > Burkholderiaceae_C > JBEIGE01. Next base: position 154 of record JBILKC010000368.1, read on the forward strand.
CGGTGTGATCGGGGTGGACAGTGGTGTCAGCCATATCGCCGTTGCGCTCGACCTGCCGCATGTGCAGATTTACAACTTTGATACCGCCTGGCGCACCGGGCCTGTGAATCGCGCGCACCAGCGCAGCATCGTTGCCCAACCCACACCATCGGTGGATGCCGTCTGGCAGGCCTGGCAGCTGGTTGAAAAACCCGTTGAAGCACCATGAGCCTGTGGCTGTATTCGCTTTTCATGGGTTTGGCCCAGCCCTTTTTGCGGCGCAAACTTCTGCGCCGTGGCGTGCAGGAGCCCGGTTATCTGGAGGCCATCGATGCGCGTTTTGGCCGGTATGCCGACACCCCCGGCCTGAGCGCTGAGCCGGCCGGTTCTGCTGCGCTCACGCCGCTGATCTGGATCCATGCCGTATCGCTGGGTGAGGTCCGGGCTGCTGCGGTGTTGCTCCAACCCTTGCGCGCCCGGCTGCCGGGCATGCGCCTGCTGCTGACCCATGGCACGGCAACCGGGTGGGCCGAGGGCCGAAGCCTGTTGCAAGACGGTGATGTTCAAACCTGGCAGCCCTGGGACACACCAGCCTGTACCCGGCGTTTTCTGGTGCATTTCAAACCCGCCATCGGCATCCTCATGGAGACTGAAGTCTGGCCTAACCTCACGGCTGCGTGCCAGAAGCTCGGCGTGCCTATGGTGCTGGCCAATGCCCGCTTGAGCGAGAAATCCCTGCAAAAAGCACAAGGTTTGTCGTGGCTGTCGCATCCGGCCTATGCCCGCTTGAGCGCCGTTTGGGCCCAGACGCAGGCTGATGCGAGCAGGCTGAAGGCCTTGGGTGCCCAGGTGAAGGGTGTGTTCGGTAATCTCAAATTTGATGCCGCGCCGGACGCGAACCAGTTGCAAAAGGGCAGTTCATGGCGGTCAAGCCTCGACAAACCGGTTGTGATGTTTGCCAGTTCACGCGAAGGCGAAGAGCTCGATCTGCTGGTGTACTTCAAGTCATTAAGCTCGAAAACCAAAGCCGGTATTGACCATACAGCTTCAAATTCAGTAGCAAATGAATTCACACACGTGCAATGGCTGATTGTTCCGCGCCATCCGCAACGGTTTGACGCGGTGGCCGGATTGATCGCTCAGCAGGGTTTTGAAGTGTCGCGCCGCAGCAGCTGGACTGACGCCCCTCCCCATGAGCTTGCCGGTCATTCGCAAACCATCTGGCTGGGTGATTCGCTGGGCGAGATGCCGCTGTACTACGGCATGAGTAGCGTGGCTTTGCTGGGCGGCAGTTTTGCAGCTTTAGGCGGACAAAATCTGATTGAAGCTGCAGCCTGTGGCTGCCCGGTAGTCATGGGCCCGCACACCTTCAACTTTACGCAGGCCGCCAATCTGGCAATCCAGGCAGGGGCAGCCAAACGGGCAGACAACCTCAGTCAGGGCGTGGAGATGGCGGTGGCGATTGCTTCCCGGGCCAACACGCGGCAGGACATGTCTGAGGCAGCTACACAATTTGCCAGCGCACACCGGGGCGCTGCTGAACAAACCGTTCAAGCGGTATTGCTCGAACTGGGTTGGACGGGAGTACCCAGCGGTTCAGCTGGCTAGCCCCGTGCTTATTTGGCCAGCAAGCCGTTGACGCTTTGCAGGTCTTCGGCCTTGAGCGAGCCATTGGCCTGGCGCAGTTTCAAGCCCCCAACCAGCACGTCATAACGGGCTTTGGCCAGATCGCGCTTGGTCTGGAACAACTGGCTTTGCGAATTGAGCACATCGATGTTGATGCGCACACCCACCTGGTAGCCCAGCTTGTTGGCATCAAGCGCGCTCTGGCTGGAGGCTTCTGCTGCTTCAAGGGCTTTGACTTGTCCTAAACCCGAGACCACACCAAAGTAGGCCGCGCGGGTGGCTTGCGCGACGGTCCGCATGGCGTTGTCCAGATCAGAGCGCGCCTTGTCTTGCAGCAGCAGGGTCTCCTTGATGCGGTTTTGCGTTGCAAAACCGGCAAACAAAGGCAGGGCAAATTGAATGCCGACCGACGTGCTGTTGGTACGTGTTGACGCTGCCGTGAGATTGGAGCCACCCACGTTGCTGTTCAGGTTATAACTGGCTGTCAGATCCAATGTGGGCTTATGACCCGCTTTGGCTTGTTCGGTTTGCAAGCGGATAGTTTCAAGATTGGCCTGGCTGAGTCGAACCAGGGGATGAACATCCTGGGACTGGGTGACCCAGAAATTCACGTCTGCAGGCAGAATTTCCGGCAACCGGGTCGATGCCAGCGGCTTGGGCTCGACTGCAGGCAGGTTGACCAGGGCCATCGCGGCCAGGTATTTGACCCGCAGGTCATTCTCTGCGGCGATCTCCTGGGCGATGACCAGGTCATAACGGGCCTGCGCTTCACGGGTGTCGGTAATGGTAGACGTGCCGACTTCAAAGTTGCGTTTGGCCGAAGCCAGTTGCTCGGCCACAGCGGTTTTCTGGGCCTTGACGAAAGCCAGGCTGTCCTGAGAGGCCAGCACATCGAAATACGCCTGGCTGACACGCACAATCAACTCTTGCTCGGCAGTCTCCAGCTGGGCTTTGGATTGATCAACCAAT
>JBILKC010000094.1:0-9117 GCA_044376885.1 Hylemonella sp.
CATATTGGCGGTCTGCGCACGCTGCTGCTGGGTTCTGCATTGCAGGGCTTGGCGCTGTTGATGTTCTTGCCCTTTGATGGTCTGGTCCCGCTGTACGTGATCTCGGGTATGTTCGGTTTGTTTCAAGGCGGTATTGTTCCGAGCTACGCGCTGATCGTGCGCGAGCATTTCAAGCCTGAGGACGCGGGTGCCAAGGTTGGCACAGTGCTGATGTGCACCCTGCTGGGCATGGCGCTCGGTGGCTGGCTCTCAGGCGTGATGTTTGACTTGACCGGCTCTTACAAGGCAGCGTTTATCAACGGTTTGGTGTTCAACGGCGTCAATTTGAGCATCGTTCTGTTTTTGCTGTATCGGTTGCGAAAACTGCAACCTGGGCAATAGTTGATGCGGTGTCAAATCGGCTAAATGCCGACAAAGCAGCCGTAAGCAACGCAGTGCGCGTGGCTGAGATGTTTGATATTGATACGGCTTTTGAGCAGCCAGTCCGGGATCCGGAATTAAGCAACACCATGCAACTTGAACCAGGCCAAGGCGCGCTTCCAGCCGTCTTCCGCCGCCTCTTTGCGGTACGTAGCGCGGTAGTCGGCATGAAAGGCGTGCGGTGCGTCCGGGTAGACCACAAACTCAGAGGCCTTTGCTGCGGCGTTGCCAGCGGCCAGAGCAGCTTTCATTTTCTCCACGTCTGACACCGGAATACCGCTGTCAGCACCACCATAGAGTCCGAGCACCGGTCCATTGAGAACAGTGGCAATGTCTATCGGGTTTTTCGGCGTGAGTTCCGTCCTGGCACCGGTAATGCGACCGTACCAGGCCACCCCCGCCTTGATGGATTTGTTGTGGGCATTAAATAGCCAGGTTTGCCGGCCGCCCCAGCAAAAACCGGTCACAGCCACTTTGCTCAGGTCGCCGCCATTGGCACCGGCCCAGGCCAGCGTAGCATCCAGATCACCCATGACCTGGCCGTCGGGTACTTTGGAAATAATTTCAGCCTGCAGCTTGGCAATTTCGCCATAGCTTTGCGCATCGCCCTGTCGCACAAATAGCTCGGGTGCAAGTGCCAGGTAGCCGGCACGTGCAAATCGATTGGCCACATCAGCAATGTATTCATGCACTCCAAAAATCTCGGATAGCACCAGTACCACGGGCAGCCTGGTTTTGTTGGCAGGTTGGGCGCGGAACACCGGCATCTTGAAACCTTTGACGTCAACCGTAACCTCGCCGGTAGCCAGGCCTTCCGTTGGTGTTTTGATGACCGACTGCGCCATCACCGGCAACACGGATGCGGCATAACCAGCGCCCAGTACAACTTGAAGGGCCGTGCGGCGGGTTGCGCCATCCGGCGTGCTTGTTCCGGGTAGCAAAGAATTAAATTCGTTTTTCAGGTCGTTACTCAACATGGTGACTCCAGGTTAGACAAGTTGCAGGCCAGTTAATGTGCTTCATCCCAGTTCGATCCTACCCCCACCTCGGCCAACAGGGGTACTTTGAGTTGAGCAACACCGGCCATGAGGCGCGGGATTTCATGACGCAGCCAATCCACCTCGTTGTCAGGCACCTCGAAAACCAGTTCGTCATGCACCTGCATGATCATTTTGGTGCCCCGCTGCTGCGCGTCTAGGACTTGCTGCACCTTGACCATGCTGAGCTTGATGAGATCTGCAGCGGTTCCCTGCATGGGCGCGTTGATGGCAGCGCGCTCGGCACCGCTGCGGCGTGGTCCGTTGGGTGAGTTGATTTCCGGCAGGTACAAGCGCCGGCCAAAGACAGTTTCCACATACCCCTGGGCCTTGGCCTGTCGCCGGGTCTCATCCATATAGTTCTTGACACCAGAGAAACGCGCGAAGTAGCGCTCGATGTAATTCTTGGCAGCGGTATTGTCTATGCCCAATGCACGCGCCAGTCCGTAGGCACTCATGCCGTAAATCAGCCCGAAGTTGATCACCTTGGCATAGCGGCGCTGCTCGCCGCTGACCTGGTCAGTGGACAGGCCGAACACTTCGGCTGCGGTGGCGCGGTGGACGTCCATGCCGTCGCGAAAAGCCAGCAGGAGGGCGGCGTCGCCGCTGATGTGGGCCATGATGCGCAACTCAATCTGACTGTAGTCAGCACTGGCAATCATGTGTCCGGCCGGAGCCACAAAGGCCTCGCGAACGCGCCGGCCCTCGGGCGTTCGGATGGGAATATTCTGCAGATTGGGGTCGTTGCTGGACAGACGGCCGGTAACCGCGACCGCCTGGGCGTAATGGGTGTGCACGCGCCCGGTCGTGGGGTGCGCCAGTTGGGCCAGCTTGTCGGTATAGGTGCCCTTGAGCTTGGCCAGACCGCGGTGCTCCAGGATTTTGGCTGGCAGGGGAAAGTCTTCTGCCAGTTTCTCCAGCACTTCCTCGTCTGTGCTGGGCGCACCCGTGGCAGTTTTTTTGACTACCGGCAGGCCAAGTTTGGTAAAGAAAATCTCGCCTATCTGCTTAGGGCTGCTCAGATTAAAGTGCTGTCCAGCAAGCTGGTGTGCCTCGGTCTCAAGCTGGAGAATTCGCTGGCCGAGTTCGTGACTTTGAGCGGCCAGGGTGGGGGCATCAATCAGTACGCCGTTGCGTTCTATGCGAAACAGTGCCTCGGAGCTGGCGATCTCCAGCTCATAAACAAAGCGCAGCTTGTCATTGCTCTCTAATTGAGGCCATAGCACGCGGTGGACGTCAAGCGTCTGGTCAGAGTCTTCACACGAGTAATGCGCTGCAAGCGCCACATCCACCTGACTGAAGGCAATCTGGTGGGCACCCTTGCCGCACAGGTCTTCGTACTGAACGCCTTGTCGCCCGAGGTGCCGCTCGACCAGACTGGACAGGCCATGCGGCTTGTGCACTTCAAGCACATAACTCTGCAGCATGGTGTCATGCGCATAACCCTGAACTTCAATGCCGTGATTGGCAAATACATGACGGTCGTACTTGATATGCTGACCCAGTTTTTTGTGGGCCGGGTTCTCCAGCCATGGCTTGAGACGGGCAAGTACTTCGTCCAGGGGCAACTGGGCGGGCGCATCAGGGCCGTCATGCGCCAGAGGGATGTAGGCGGCATGCCCTGGCTCAATGCTGAAGCTGATGCCCACAATCTGCGCCTTCATTTCATCGAGCGACGTGGTTTCGGTATCCACCGCGACCAACTCGGCTGCTTGCAGACGTATCAACCAGTCGTCAAACATAGCCCAGCTCAGCACGGTGTCGTAGGCCACGCGGGTGACTTGGGAGACCCCGGGAATCACGGGGTTGTCAGAGGGCTCAGGTTCATCGAACAGGCCGGGCGCAGGATGGGTGCTTGGAACCTTTGCGGGTTTGTCGGCAGAAATGGCCCTGACCAAACCCTTGAAGCCGAATTTTTCATAAAAATCCTTCAAAGCCCCTGTTTCTTCTTGGTTTATAGCTATTGAATCAAGAGCAGGCAGGTTGGGTACCCAGGCACTGAGATCGCAATCGGTCTTGATGGTCAGCAGTTGCCGACCGGTGGGCAACCAGCCCAAAGACTTGCTCAGGTTTTCACCCACAACGCCTTTGATCTTGTCTGCGTTGGCGATCACCGCATCAAGCGAGCCGAATTCCTGCAGCCATTTGGCGGCGGTTTTAGGACCGACCTTGGGCACGCCCGGGACGTTATCCACAGCGTCACCCACCAGGGTCTGAAAATCTATCATCAAGTGCGGTGGTACGCCAAACTCAGCCTCTACCCCGGCCACATCGCGGCGTTTGCCGTTCATGGTGTCCACAATGGTGATATGGGCGTTAACCAACTGCGCCAGATCTTTGTCACCGCTGCTGATCACCACCTCGACGCCCTGCCCGGCGGCAGTTACGGCCAGGGTGCCGATCACGTCATCGGCCTCCACGCCGGGGACATCCAGCACTGTCCAGCCCAACAGGCGAACCACCTCGTGAATCGGTGCTATCTGGGCACGCAAATCGTCCGGCATGGGCGAGCGATGGGCTTTGTAGTCTGGATAAAGATCATCGCGAAAGGTCGGGCCTTTGGCATCAAACACGCAAGCAGCATAATCGGCCTGGACCTCTCGGCGAAGGCTCTGCATCATGTTGATCATCCCCCGAATGGCACCCGTGGGCGCACTACCGGGGTCACCCGGCAGGGCCCGCAAATCAGGCATCGCATGGAAAGCCCGGTAGAGGTAACTGGAGCCATCGACCAGCAGCAGGGTTTTGGGTTGCTTAGACGGCTGTTCTGTAGCGCTACCGCCTGGGATGGGGGTGCTCACGGGAATTGGGTTGGGGGGAAATGCACTCATGCGCGCCATTGTGCACGCAAGATTTACAATCCATCCATACTCCCCTTGACTGCCCCTCCTTTCTTCACAAGATCACCGCACGCTATGCTCAAATTTACCGCCTTGACTACCCTTGCGTTTGCCCTGAACCTGTCAACAGCGTTGGCTCAAACACCCCAGGCCACGCGCGCTCAAGATGCCAGGCCGGCAGACACAGTAAGGGTGGAGTCAGCACAGTCGCCGGACGTCCGTACGGAGCCGAGGATACAAAAAATCATCCATGAAGATGCCGGCTCACGCATTGATGAGCTTCGGGTGGCTGGCGAGACCAAAAGCATCACGGTCACTCCCAAGGGCGGCATGCCGGCCTATGACGTGGGCACAGCAAACAACAACCGCCCATCCGGGTCGGGTGAGCGTGAAACTAGCAATGGGCCACGCGGCTGGAAAATCCTCGGTTTTTGAGCCATGGCGGTTTATACCGAGGTGTCGTTTGACGAGGCCAGCGACCTGCTCGAAACCCTGAAGCTGGGGACATTGGAAAACATAGAGCCCTGCAAGGGCGGCATTGAGAATACCAACTACTTTGTTACCACCGACCAGGCACAACTGGTTCTGACACTTTTTGAGCGACTTACCTTCGAGCAGTTGCCTTTTTACCTGCGCTTGATGAAACACTTGGCCAAGCGCGGCATTCCTGTGCCGGACCCTGCTGCCAACGACTCCGGTCAGATTCTTCATTCACTCAAGGACAAGCCGGCTGCGGTGGTGAACCGCTTGCGGGGCAAAAGTCAACTTGCGCCCCAGGCTGAGCACTGTCAAGCGGTAGGACACATGTTGGCCCGTATGCACCTGGCCGGGCAGGACTTCGAGCTGTGCCAACCCAACTTGCGGGGTTTGAACTGGTGGAACGAAACCGTGCCGGTGGTGATGCTGTTTCTGGATTCAGCACAACGCAGCCTCATCCAGAGTGAACTGGCCTACCAAAACCACATTGCAGCCGGATCTGCCTACACTGCCTTGCCGCGAGGCCCGATTCATGGCGACCTGTTTAGGGACAACGTCATGTTCGAAGACCAGGACGGACAGGTGGTATTGAGCGGATTTTTCGATTTTTACTTTGCCGGTATCGACACGTTTTTGTTTGACATTGCCGTTTGCCTTAACGATTGGTGCATAGACCTTCAAACGGGTGAAGCAGATATCAGGCTAGCCAGGCATTTTCTCAAGTCTTATGGCAATACACGCCCCTTGAGCTGCGCTGAAAGGCAGCTTCTGCCGGCCATGCTGCGCGCAGCAGCCCTGCGCTTCTGGATTTCGCGCTTGTGGGATTTTCATTTGCCCCGGGAAGCCTCGCTCCTCAAGGCCCATGACCCCAGGCACTTTGAGCAGGTATTGAGTCAGCGCGTAATCCATGCTGAGCGTTCTGCCGCACACTTGGACCCATCATGAAACTCAAACTCGTTCCCGCCCGCACCGGCTTGATGTGGGTCAAGCTGGGCATCCAGACCTTCTGGCGTCAACCGCTGGCATTGGGTGGTCTGTTCTTCATGTTCATGGCGCTGATGTCCGTGGCCAGCTTGCTGCCCTGGGTAGGAAGCGCTTTGGCGCTGGGGCTGCTGCCGGCCGCCACGTTGGGCCTGATGGCCGCCACCAAGGAAGCCGAACAGGGCAAGTTCCCAATGCCGTCTGTTTTGATCAGCGGCTTTCGGGCAGGTCAGCAGCGCGGCCGTGACATGCTGGTTCTGGGTGCGGTGTACGCGGTGGGGTTCCTGGCCGTGATGGGGCTATCTGCGCTGGCCGATGGGGGAACCTTTGCGCGCCTCTATCTGGTTGGCGGAACCATGACCCAGGAAATGGTTCTGTCGCCTGATTTTCAGACCGCCGTGTGGGTTGCCATGGGGCTTTACCTGCCTTTGTCCCTGATGTTCTGGCATGCGCCAGCACTGGTGCATTGGCATGGCATTGCACCGGCCAAGAGCCTGTTTTTCAGCTTCGTTGCCTGCCTACGCAATTTCTGGGCATTCACGGTTTACGCACTGGCCTGGGTGGGGGTGTTTTTTGTGGCGGGCCTGGTCATCATGCTTCTCAGTGTTGTGTTGGGCCAGTCCGACCTGATGCCCGTCATGATGTTCCCGACCGCCATGCTGATGGCAGCCATGTTTTTCTCTTCGATTTACTTTACTTTTCGCGACTGTTTTGATGCGACAGAATCCATGCCCGATGTCTCCGACACCTCACCACCCAAGGCCACTGGCGTCTGAGTGCATGCCGCCTTATGGCACCGGGGTGAGTTTGGCCACAGAAAGCGCCAGCCACTTGATTCCGTGGCGGGTAAAGTTGATCTGGGCGCGCCCATTGTCGCCCACCCCCTCCAGGATAAGCACCGTGCCTTGGCCAAACTTGGCGTGAAATACTGTCATGCCGGCACGCAGGCTCCCGCTGGGCTGAGAAAACTGAATCGGGTCTTCTTCCCTTTTATTGCTTGAGGCTCTGGCGCCTGAATGTAGAGAGTTTCTAAAACCTAAGCCAGTACCAGAGCCCAGACCGGAGGCGAATCCAGAGCCGAACCCAGCTTGCTTGGGCGTGATCCATTTCAGGCATTCTTCCGGCAATTCGTCAAAAAACCGGCTGCGGATGTTGTAACGTGTCTGACCATGCAGCATGCGCGTTTGCGAGTGACTCAGGTACAGCCGCTTTCGAGCGCGGGTGATGGCCACATACATCAGGCGACGCTCTTCTTCCAGGCCCTCGTGGTCGCTCATGGCGTTTTCATGCGGGAACAAGCCCTCCTCCATGCCGGTGATGAACACTGCGTCAAACTCCAGCCCTTTGCTGGCATGCACGGTCATCAGTTGAATTGCGTCCTGGCCGGCCTGAGCCTGGTTGTCACCAGACTCCAGCGCCGCATGGGTCAGGAAGGCGGCCAGCGGGCTCATGGTTTCATCGTTGACCTCAACGGCGAGATTGCCTTGTTCGTCAACCTTCTGGCGCACCCAAGGCACGTCCGGATCAAGCCCTTGACTCACTGGGCTCTGCGACAAGTCTGGTACGGACGTCGCTGTTTGAAGTTCATCCACCGGCAAGGCCACCGCATCGCGACCAAAACCCTCAACCGAAACAAAACTCTCGGCAGCATTGACCAGCTCCTCCAGATTTTCAACCCGGTCGGCACCTTCGCGGTCAGCGCGGTAATGCTCTACCAAACCGCTGTGCTGCAACACCAGCTCTATGATTTCGCGCAGGGTCAGGCCCTGTGTTTGCTCGCGCAGCACTTCGATTTTGGCGGCAAAAGCGCCCAGACTGGTGCCGGCCTTGCCCGATACTGAACTCACCGCAGCACTGAGAGAGCATCCTGCGCTTCGGGCTGCGTCCTGAAGCTGTTCAATGGAACGCGCACCTATGCCACGCGGTGGAAAATTCACGATCCGCAGGAAGCTGGTGTCGTCACTGGGGTTTTCCAGCAAACGCAGATAAGCCAGCGCATGCTTGATCTCGGCGCGCTCAAAAAAGCGCAAGCCGCCGTAAACGCGGTAGGGCACGCCCGCATTGAACAGCGCGGTTTCGATCACACGGCTTTGCGCATTGCTTCGGTAAAGCACGGCAATTTCCTTGCGGTCCAAACCGTCACGCACCAGCTGCTTCATTTCATCAACCATCCATTGCGCTTCGGCAAAGTCGCTGGTGGACTCAAATACCCGCACCGGCTCGCCCGGGCCCTGCGTTGTACGCAGGTTCTTGCCCAGACGTTTGGTGTTGTGGTCTATCAATGCATTGGCGGTATCCAGAATATTGCTGCCACTGCGGTAGTTCTGTTCCAGCTTGATTTGGTGTTGCACATGAAATTCACGCACGAAATCGGCCATATTGCCGACCCGTGCCCCCCGAAAGGCGTAGATGCTCTGGTCATCGTCTCCCACAGCCAGTACCGCACTGGTACCTGTCATATTGCCTTGCGCATCCTGGCCGGCAAGCATCTTGATCCAGGCGTATTGCAGTTTGTTGGTGTCCTGAAATTCGTCAATCAGGATATGGCGGAAGCGTCGCTGGTAATGCAGCCGGATCGGCTCATTGTCACGTAGCAGCTCATAAGAGCGCAGCATCAGTTCACCAAAATCGACCACGCCTTCACGCAGACACTGGTCTTCGTAGAGCTGGTACAGCTCGACCTTCTTGCGCGACTCCTCGTCGCGCACGTGCACCGCCGCAGGGCGTAGACCGTCTTCTTTGCAAGCAGCGATGAACCACATCAGTTGCTTGGGTGGATAACGCTCGTCGTCCACATTGAATTGCTTGCACAGGCGTTTGATCGCACTGAGCTGATCCTGGGTGTCCAGAATCTGGAACGCCTGGGGCAAATTGGCCATTTTGTAATGGGACCGCAAGAACCGGTTGCACAGGCCATGAAAGGTGCCAATCCACATGCCGCGCACATTCACCGGCAGCATGCTGCTCAGGCGTGTGAGCATCTCCTTGGCGGCCTTGTTGGTAAAAGTAACCCCGAGCACACCGCCGGGCGATACCTGACCGGTTTGCAGCAGCCAGGCAATACGGGTGGTGAGTACCCGGGTCTTGCCCGAACCTGCCCCGGCCAGGATCAGCGCATGTTCCGGCGGCAGGATGACCGCCGCACGCTGTTCAGGATTGAGGTTGGCCGTGAGAGGTGAATCGATGTTGGCAGCAAAAGGAGAGCCAAGCGCAGAAACCGGGGGAGCATCAAAAGTCATCATCCGATTGTAGAAACCTCACAGGTCAACAATTCACGCGGCTGAGAACACCAACTTCGAAGCCAACTGATGCAAGCGGGTCCAAGGCGCGGTCAGGTCTTCGAGCACACTGAAGTGGTTGCG
>JBILKC010000369.1:0-2719 GCA_044376885.1 Hylemonella sp.
GCACTCAGTTTGTCATCAAACCGGTAACTGGTCAGCGCCGTGGCTCGCCACACCGGCACACGCGGCTGGTACTTGCCAACACTCGAAGGCAACGCCTCGTTGCGGATGATGCGGGAGTCGGCATAGGTGATGCTTGCGGAAAAGTCGAGTCCTTTGCGAATCAGGTCCTGACCCGTAAAAGCGGCCTCGACACCTTTGGTATTGATGGCATCCACGTTTTGCACCCTCGAGACCGTCGTTGAGCCGGGAATGAGCTGTGAATAAAGCGCGTCGTTTGTGTCCTCGTTGAACACGGTCAGGCGCAACAGACGGTTTCCCAGGTCTTTTTCAATGGACAGCTCGGTGGTCCATGATTTTTCAGGGCGCAGGTTCGGGTCGTTGACAAATGACAGGTTGGCATTGGTGACCGCACCGTAAAGCTCCTGAACGGTGGGCATACGCACAGCGCGCCCCACAGAACCTTTGAGCACGGTGTCTGGCGCCCATTGATACGCCAGTGCTCCCTTGGGAGACACAAAAGTCTCGTCCCGACTGTCATGGTTCACCGGGGTGGAACCCAGCAAACGGGTATAGCCGCCATTAGCGGTCCAGTTCTCCACCCGCGCACCCAGCACGGTTTTCCATTTAGGCGCGAAGCGCCAGGTGTCTTGCGCATACAGGGCCTGGGTCTGCGTCTTGCCGCCCACATCACTGATGGTGGCGCCGGGATCGTCCACCAGCCAGTTGCCGGCGATGCTGGAGCGCAGAATGCGCAGTTGGTAGTTGTCCTGCTGCAAACCAAAGTCCACGATATGCGCACCCTGCATGCCTTGCGGCCGCCAGGTTCCACGCACAGACCAGTTATTCCAGCCGGTGCCATTCTGGTTGGTGAGGGAGCCCGGCCCGCCGTTGAGGCTGGAGGAGACCGGGTTAGCTGTGGTGGACGCTGCACTCGAGAGGGTCGTCGCCCGCTGCAGGTCGCGCCCGTAATCGTAAAGACTGGCCGCCAGCTCCCAGTCCCACACCCCCTTGGTGTTGCTCTTCAGGGACAGACCGTGCATGGTGTGCGCCAAGCTCTCCCGGCTGGCGTTGAACGCACTGTTGAGATTGTAGGTATTGCCGTTGATGGCGACGTTGCCGGTGTACACCGGTGCGCCCGCCGCATTGCGCAAATAGCTCTGCGGATTACCGTCAGAGGTGTTCATCCAGTAGCCCAGGATATAGCTGGCGCGCAGAGTGGGTGTGATGTCATAGGCGAGCTTGATCTTGGCCTGGTCCTGCACCGTACGGTACTGGGTGTTGGTCCCGACGATGAAATTGTTGACGCCAAAATTGTTGGGTGTCAGCACGGCACCGCTGACCGCTGGATTGGTGCCGGGTGCTGTTGTGGACAGAGGGCGAGTGGCAAACACCAACGGTTGACCCTGGCTGTCGGTACGGTTCAGGTGGATCCGCCATGACCAGTCGCCGCTGCGGCTGCCCAGGGAGGCACTGGCCTGATTGCCGCTGTAGGTCTCGTTGGTGTTGTACAGGCTGAAGTTCTGAGTAAAGGCGCTGACCTTTGCATGCCCCTCAAACTGCTTGGGCATGCGGGTGACATAGTCCACTACAGCACCGACAGAATTACCCGGATAGGCGGCCGAGAACGGGCCGTACATCACATCCACCCGCTCGATTTCCTCAGGCGCGACCATGCCCCAGCGCGGCGTGTAAGTCGCACCGTTACCCAGGTAGTTGGAGAGCAACATCCCATCTGCATACACCGCAGAGCGGGCGCTGTTGCCCGTGCCGGATGCACGGCTGGAGAGCACGGCGTGGTTGTAGTCACCGATATAGCGTTTGCGCACCAGCAGGCTGGGAAAGTACTTGATGGCATCCTGGCTGTCGGTGGCGTTGATGGTTTCCTCGATCTGCTCGCGCGTTACGCCCTCGATGGTGGTCGGAATTTGTGTCGGCAAGGAGGTCGGCTGACCGCTGGTGACCGAGACTATTCCCAGGGTTTTGACGGGTGTATTGCCAGCCGGGGACGATGGCGTGTCAGAAGCTTGGGGTGGCGGCTGGGATTGCCCCAGAGCCGGTGAAATTAAAACAAAAGGAAACGCCATGGCCAGAGCCAAGGCAAGGCGATTTTGACGCATTAAAAACTCCAGAAATTGACTAAAACGGCCTGAAACCCATCAGAGACGGTGTTTTGGCGCTATAAATTCAATAGTTAAGGAGGATTGGGGCGGGCCGCGGGCCGGCAGCGGGGCGGCCGTCAGTGCGGCAATGTGGGCAGCCGCAACGGGCCGCAAAACGTGAGAAAGCGAACGCTGGCTTGGGGATGGCGTATGCGATGAAGAAGGCGGTGGCGCGCTCGGGCTGAGGCACAGGGGACAGTCCATGCTGGCGCTTTGTGCTTGCGAGCTGCCATCTTCGCCAATCACAATCAGCTTCATCGCCCCGGTACTGGTGCAAATGAGCTCGGTGCTTTTTGGGTTGACCAGGGGTGAGGCCATGGCCGCTGCCAGCGAAATGGCAAAGCCCAGCAACACAAAACGCGTCAGTTTGCGTGCTTGCTGGAACAGGAAGGTGGCTGGCATGCGCCAATTATGCCGCGGTTGATTTGCATCAACCCGATGACGTTTTTTAGGCGCATGATGAAAGCTTGGTAACCAGGAGACTCACCATGGACAAGCACTCGAACGCGCCCTTCAAACAGCAGTTGCTGACCCAGCGCATCCTGCTGCTGGAACAAATT
>JBILKC010000370.1:0-2713 GCA_044376885.1 Hylemonella sp.
GCTCGATGAGTCCGGTCGAGTACCGGCAAAGCCTTGGAATTTGCGTTTAACCAGTCCAAGTTTTACGCCGCACCCCCGGTTCGAGAGCGCACAGACTTGGGCGGTGGTCATTCCTATACTGACGTTCATGAACAACCCTAAACTGGAAGCTATAAGAGAAGTGCTTGGGTCCCGGCAAGCCATTGACCTAGTCTTGGCTGCGGCCACGGGTCACCAGGGCTAGCATGGGCAGTGCTGCGCCTTCGGGCCCGAGCTGTTTGATTGACGGCGATCAACACTCGCCCTAAGGCCAGATTGCGACATAACACCGATGACTGCCGCTCAACTGCTTGCCTACATTACGGCGGCCTTGCTGCTGCAGGTAATAACGTGGGTGACATTCGGTGTTTGGCAAAGGCGATCTAAAGCCGGAGTGCCTGTGTCACCTGGCGCGCAGGAGGTCGTTGGAGTCTCCGAATCCTCCTCTGGCGATTGGTCAGGATGGCGTAAATTTCGCGTCGTTCGTCGTGAGTTCGAGGATGCATCGCAGTCTCAGTGCTCGTTCCACCTACAACCTGTCGACGGCGCGCCTCCCAAACCCTACCAGCCAGGTCAGTACCTCACCTTTTTACTCAAGGTGCCAGCCGACAGTGCGCCCGCATCGGTGGACGAGCGCAGCATCACGCGGTGCTATTCGTTGTCTGATCGGCCCGATCCGGATGGCTATCGCATTACCATCAAACGCATGCCGCCGCCCTCTGACCAGCCTGAGCTACCACCAGGCCTTTCATCCGGGTATTTCCATGACCGGGTGCACGAGGGTGATGTGCTTCAAGTCAAGGCGCCCTCGGGACACTTCTTCATCGATCCCGATGCCAGCGTGCCGGCTGTGTTGATTGCCGGGGGTATAGGTATCACGCCGATGATGAGCATGCTGCGCTGGTGCTTGGCCGAGCAGCCCGAACGGTTGGTTCATCTATTCTGGGGTGTGCGCTGCAGCGATGATCACGCCTTCAAACGGCTGCTTGAGGACTTGGCGGCTGCGCACCCTGTTTTCAAACTCCACGTCGTTTACAGCAGCCCCGGGGCAGAAGATGCTCAGGGGCTTGACTACCAGCACGTTGGCTATATCAATCTGGCATTGCTGCGCAGCACCTTGCCCCATTGCCGTCACCAGTTCTACGTCTGTGGGCCACCCCCCATGATGCAGAGCCTGGTGCCTGCCTTGCGCGAGTGGGGGATTCAGGCAAACGATATCCACTTCGAGGCCTTCGGTCCGGCTTCGGTGAGACCGACAGGTCCGGTAAGCAACGAGCCCGCCAAAGAGAGTTCGGCTTCCATCGATGTGCGATTCAGCCGCTCGGGCCGCACAATGATCTGGGACGAGCAGGACGCCAACCTTCTTGATTTCGCAGAACGCCATGGTATGGCGGTCGATTCAGGCTGCCGATCTGGCAGTTGCGGAACTTGCCAGACCCGACTGGTGTCCGGCGTCGTCACCTACGCAGACAAGCCAGACTACGACATTCTCAAGGACCACTGCCTTCTGTGTGTCGGCAGGCCGCTGTCGGCTTTGGTGCTGGATGTATGAGGCGTATGGCATGAGTTCCCTTCAAGCCCGCTTGTTCAGTCGCGAAGTGGTGCCCTTCTACCTGTCGCTGCTGGCACTAGCAGCAGCATTGCTGTGCGATGCTGCCTTGCATCTGCTCAACGCTGTGTGGATCGGCCGTTGGCTCGGCATTCCCGGTATGCTAATGATCCTGGCTTCACTGGCCTACTCTCTGCGCAAGCGAAAACTGATCCGGTCCGGCCAGCCCGTGAAGTTGCTGCGACTCCATGAGACCTTGGCCTGGGCAGGCTCGCTGCTTGTGCTGGTGCATGCAGGCATCCACTTCAATTCAATCCTGGCCTGGCTGGCCACCGTTGCGATGATCATCAATGTCGCCAGCGGGCTGACGGGCAAGTTCCTGCTCGATCGTTCGCGTCGCCGTCTCGATGAAGCACGCCAGAAAATGAGAGCGCAGGGCCTGACAGCTGAACAGCAGGCAGAGCGCACCTACTGGGACAGTCTGACCTTCGATGCGGTCAAACAGTGGCGCACTGTGCACTTTCCCATTACCCTGGCCTTTGCGGTTCTGGCGCTGGCGCATATCGTGGCCGAGTTCCTGTTCTGGAGCTGGAAGTGAAAGGCCGCTGGCTCTGGATCGTCATCAGCGCCAACCTGCTGGTGCTGGTGGCGCTGGCTTTTGTCTACCCGCACTTGATGGTGGGCCCAGGCCCGCTGACGGCTAGCCACATCGAGCTGACCACCGATTGTTTTGCCTGCCACACGCCGCTGCGTGGCGCAACGACCGACCGATGCATTGCCTGTCACAAGCTTCCCGACATCGGACTACGCACGACCAAGGGCACCA
Source organism: Hylemonella sp. (assembly GCA_044376885.1). Taxonomy (GTDB): domain Bacteria; phylum Pseudomonadota; class Gammaproteobacteria; order Burkholderiales; family Burkholderiaceae_C; genus JBEIGE01. The sequence goes on from JBILKC010000370.1 coordinate 2,394, forward strand.
CAATCGTCAATAACAAGCCGGTAAGGGTGGCGTTCCACCAAGAGTTGAAAGACTCCAACTGCATGGCCTGCCACAGCGACCACGCTGGCCCCAAGTTGACTCAGCGCAGCCGCAAGTCGTTCTCGCATGCCATGCTGCCCGTGGCCACTCGCGACCGTTGCGAAAGCTGCCACAAAGCACCTACTGACACGCTACATACACAGATGACCGGCAACTGCGCGCAATGCCACAAGCCGCAGGCCTGGAAGCCGGCCACTTTTGAGCATGACAAGTTCTTCGTACTAGACAAGGACCACAATACGACGTGCATCACCTGCCAT
>JBILKC010000095.1:0-9079 GCA_044376885.1 Hylemonella sp.
GATCATGATGACGTCAGGGTCTTGCCTCAGGATGGCCCGCAAGGCTTTGGCAAAGTTCAAGTCAATCTTGGCATTGACCTGCGTCTGGCCCACACCTGAAAGCTCGTACTCGATCGGGTCTTCCACGGTCATGATGTTGTTGCGCGTGGTGTCCAGGCGCTGCAAGGCCGCATACAGGCTGGTGGTTTTGCCTGAGCCTGTCGGGCCGGTGACCAGCAAGATGCCATGCGGCTGGGCGATCAACTGCTCCACCTGATGCAGTACCTGACCTTGCATGCCCACGGCTTCCAAGGTCAGGCGTGCTTCGTTTTTGTCAAGCAAGCGCAAGACGGCGCGTTCGCCGTGCGCGCTGGGCAAGGTAGAGACGCGCACATCCACCGAACGGCTGCCCAGACGCAGGCTGATGCGGCCGTCTTGAGGCAACCTTTTTTCGGCAATGTCGAGCTCGGCCATGATTTTCAGGCGGGAAATCAGGGCTGCATGCAGCGCCCGATTGGGTTGCACCACCACACGCAAGCTCCCATCTATGCGAAAGCGCACGCTCGAATGGCGCTCATAAGGCTCGATATGGATGTCGCTGGCACCGTCACGGGCAGCCTGTGTGAGCAGCGCATTGAGCATGCGGATGATGGGCGCATCGTCGCTGGCGGCCAGCAGGTCTTCTACCGCCGGCAGCTCTTGCATCATGCGTGACAGATCGGCCTCGGATTCGACCTCGTTGACCACCGCTGCGGCTGTGGATGAGCTGTTGGCTTGACCGCCCGAATACGCTTGGTTGATGCGTTGTGCAAGTTCATCGCGGGTGCTGAAATGCATCAGCAGATTTTGCTCGGCGTATTTGCGCGTCACTTCAGACAGTGCAGAGCTGTCACTTGCGTCGCACAAGCTTAAAGCCAGGCGATGACCATCGTCCTCGAGCAGCAAGCTGTGCGTACGGGCAAATGCGTAGGGGAGGGGGAGGCGCACGGGCAAGCTCATGGTCGGCTCAATGTCAGCTCAGGGCTTGTTGACTTGCGGTATGGCTGTCGGGGTCGCTTTGTCACCTGGCGTCAGGGCTGGTGACAGGGCTGGCAGCACGGCCGAGCCGCCCACGGGCAAGGTGGCCGTTGGCACAGGCTGAAAGCCTTGCTGGTTCACCCGCATTTGCTCGTAGCGGCCCAGCGACAGGGCTTCGGTGGAAGCGCCGTCGCGTACCACAACGGGCCGCAAAAATACCATCAAGTTGGTTTTCTTGCGACTGCGGGCTTCTGCCCTGAACAGGTTGCCAAAGATCGGTAAGTTGGCCAAGCCGGGCACTTTTTCCTGGCTGTTGCTGGTGTCGTCTTGCAGCAAACCGCCGAGCACCACAATCGAGCCGTCTTCCACCAACACGCTTGACTCGATCGAACGCTTGTTGGTGATCAGGCCTGAAGTGCTGGAGTTGGTGCGGTCAATGCTGCTCACCTCCTGGAAGATTTGCAGCTTGACGGTACCCCCTTCGCTGATCTGCGGCTTGACCCGCAATGTCAGGCCAACGTCTTTGCGCTCGATGGTCTGGAACGGGTTGACCGCGCCATTATTGGTGTTGTTGGAGGTGAATTGACCGGTGACGAAGGGCACGTTCTGGCCGATCACAATCTTGGCTTCTTCGTTGTCCAGCGTCAGCAGGTTGGGTGTAGACAGCACGTTGGTGTCGCCGTCTTTTTGTAAAAACCGGGCCAGAGCACCGAGTTCCAAAACACCGTTGCGGGTTTGGCCCAGGCCAATGTTGAGTCCGGTCGAAGGTGACAATGTGCCCGAGGCAGCTCCTGCAGCCAGCGTCAGAAGGTTGGTACCGCCAACGGAAAAGTTGGTGCCTAAAACCCCCACCGAATTGCCGCCGGTCCCTGTGCCGCCCAGCCACTGAACGCCAAACTCGGCTGCTTTGTCGGCACTGACTTCGGCGATCAGACTCTCCACAAATACCTGGGCGCGGCGTTGGTCAAGCATGTCGATCACGCTGCGCAGCTGGCGGTACTGTGGCCCGGGTGCGGTGATGATCAGCGCGTTGGTGGCCGCGTCAGCCTGGATTTGACCGCCCGTGGCGGGTAGGGTGCCTGCGCTGCCAGCGCCGGAGGTGCTCATGCCCGCTGTCGTGCCTAAACCGGGTGCCGCAGCGTTGACAGATCCGGCAGTCGAAGTGCTGCCTTGGGCGCTCAGGGCCGAGCGCAAGGTGACGGCCAGTTTGGTCGCGTCTGCGTTTTTCAAATACACCACGTGGATGTTGCCGCTGGCAGCCCCGGCACCCGTCGCATTGGGTTGATCGAGTTGTTCGGCCAATGCACGTGTCAGCGACAAACGCGCCGGGTTGGCGGCACGCACTATCAGCGAATTGGTGCGCGCCTCGGCCAGCACCGTGGTTTTGAACAAACCGTCTGTTTGCCCCTGGCTCGGGGTTCCGGCACCAGCCCCCGAGTCCAGCAGCCTTTGAAGCATCAGGGCCAGGTCGCTGGCAATGCCGTGCTGAAGCCGGATGACCTCCACGCCGGTCGCGCTGGCGACGTCGAGCGCTGCAATGATGCGACCCAAGCGCTGCAGGTTGTCGGTGTAGTCGGTGATGACCAAAGCATTGGTGCCGGGATTCACGTTGATGGTGTTGTTCGGGCTGATGAGAGGGCGCAGCACGGGCACCAAATTGTTGGCGTTCTCATGGTTCAGACGAAAGATTTGGGTGACGATCTGGCCGCTGCTGGCAGGCACCGTGCCAGCTGAGACGGTACTGCTTTGCAGCTTGGCTTCGGCTTCGGGCACAACGGTGTACAGGCCTGCTGATTCAACCAGCGCAAACCCCTGGGTGCGCAGCTGTGTTGCAAAAAGACGCAGCGCCTGCGCTGGCAACAGGGGGACAGTGCTGGACAAAGTCATGGTTCCCTTGACGCGGGGATCAACCACGACGTTGTGGCCTGAAAGGATGGCCAAAGTACGGGCTACGGCGTCGATTTCAGCATTCTGAAAATTCAGCGTGACAGGTTCTTTGGCTGCCATCGGCTTACCGGCCTGGCTTTGTGCCCAACCCGGCGGGCCCCAGCAAGCAAGTATTAAAGCGAGGACTGACAGCTTGGTGTGACTGAACAGGCGTGAGGTGTTGTGCATGGCTTATCCCAAAGAAAGCAGGCTGTGCGCGCCCTGGCGGCGGCCGATGATGTTGAGTAAATTGGACAAGGCACTTTCACTGCCTTCGTCGGCGCTGGCTTCGCCGGTAAATCGCAGGCGTTCGCCAACCCATTGCCCCTGCCCAGAGAGCTGCAAGGGTCCTTGCGTAGTGCTTAAAAATAGCTCGGGCGTAGGGCTGCCCTGGGGGGTGCCGCGTAATTCGATGCGATAACTGCCCATGGGCTTGAGGGTGCTCAATTGGGACGACATATTGTGTGCCTGGAGTTCTACCAAGCCTTGCATCTGCAGTCGACCGACGGCCCACTGCAAGCCCAAAGATTCGGTGCGTAAGCGCAGTTGCCCGGCAGGCTGAAGGGTGTTCCAGGGTGCGCCCAAACCGCTGAGCAAGGCTGCCGGCCACTGGGAGCGGTGGGCATTGACCTGCAAATCCATACTGGATCGAGCGACCCGCATGAGCAGCTCTGTCGGGATGTTCATGCAGCAGTCGGCTTGCAGCCGCAGCCGTATCTTCAACCAGCCGGGCTCGATCTGCCAGTGGATGCGTCCCGGCAGCGCTTGTGCACCGCGACTGCCTTGGCCTGCGCTCAGCAGCAACTGGGCGGAGCCGTTCCAGACGCTGCCCCTGGCCGACTGCAACACCACACGGTCCTGGCTGGCTTGTGTAACCGCCCAGGCCAGCCAGTGCGCGGGTGCCCAAGTCAGCACAGCAGCCACAAGGCCCAAACCTGCGCCCAGCCAAACCCAGCGCCAAGGGGCGGCAGAGGCGTTGAGGTGTTGAGGTGTCAGCATGGAAAAAGGGCAAGGGATTGGGCTGTGCGACGGATAGAGGGCTCAAACTGCTCAAGGCAGGCTCAGCAGCAAGTTACCGCTCCAACGCACGGCGCGGTCGTCGTCGGCCGGGGCTTTGACGCCGTCAGTGGCTGATGGGGCTTGCTGCAACTGGGCTTGCACGGGCAGCGCCTGGGCGCGCTCGCGGGCTTGGCTCAGCCATGCAGTCAGTTGCTCGGCTGACGTGTCCGACAAGCTCACACTGAGTTGTTCGCCTTGCAAGCGCCATTTGGCACCCTTGCCCAAGCTTGGCGGAATGTTCGCCTCCAGCCATCGTATGGCCTCGGCGCGGGTGATGGGCGATGGTTTTTTCAACAACTGGGCCTGTGCCTGCAACTGATGCATGGCGCTGGTTTGGGCGTCCAGCGCCGCCTGCCGCGCTGGCGCTTCGCGCCAGGTTCGCAGCGCCGGGGCCATGGCCGTACTCCACAGCAGGGCCAGCACCATGACTATGGCCGCCGTGCTCAGCAGTTGGCGTTCCCGCGTGCTGCGTTGGTGCCAGGCGGTTTGCAGGGCAAGTACCAGGGCTTGCAGGCTTGATTTAATGGTGGTCATTTTGAGCTTTCCAGCAGACTCATGATCACCGTCTGACCATCGGCGCGCCACTGGTAGCCCTGGGCGTTGAGCGTCTGGCGCATGGTTTCTTGTTGGCTGGCGCTGAGTTCAAAATTTTGCAGCTGCAATTGCCCGGTCTGATAACGCCACTGGCGGGGTGCGGCCACGCCAGCCGGGAGTGCCTGGCCCAGAGTGGCCAACATGCTCTCCAAGTCGTGTGCGGCCAGTTGGCCTGAGCCTTGGCGCAGACGGGTCACTTCTTTGGCCATTTGAAGCGGGGCGTCGACCACCACCCGGGTTTGTGGAAAAGTTTCCAACAGCATCTGGGTCCAGGCTTGCTGCTGGGTTTGCCAATCGGTACGTGTTTTCCAGGCCCAAGCGTTGAGGCCCAGCAACTGGCTGGCCAACAGCACAGCCAGGGCCCAGCGGGCGGGTCGCCAGGTGTTGTGCTGCCAAAGATGGTTGGCGGTACGCTGCCAGTTCTTGACGCGGCGCGTGCGCGCATTGGCTTGAAAATCAAACTGTGCCAAGTCCCAGTCACTGGCCAGAGCAGCCAGCCAATGCTGGTTCGGAGCCACCAAGCGGGCCTGTAGGCCCAGACGCTGTGACGTTGCCGCCACCATGGCGGGCTCGGCCTGTATATCGGCCTGGGTTCGTTCTTCGTCAGAAGCCCAAAGGCCTGCTCCGTTGAGCGGCACGGCCTGCAAGGGCAGACCCCAGACGCCGCGCTCGGCCTGGCTGCACCACAGCCAGCCTTGTTCTGTTGTGCCCAAAGCCTGCAGTTGCAGAGTCGTGGAGGTCGGTGCCAGCTCGGGCACGATGCGGTTCGCCGTCAGACCTGCAGCCTCTAGCGCCTGCAAGTGCTCACTCAGCCACTGGCGGTCACAGATGGCCACCCAAGGCCTGGCCGAATCTTTCCAGTCAGGGGCCAGCGCCATGTGCAGGTCCGCAGTGTCGTCGAGCACGCGTTCTTCGAGTATGCCTTCCAAAGCTGCTTTGAGTTTGGCGGGCTGTTTGTGCAGTCCTGCCGGCAACTCGACCTGGTGCCATGACATGGCCAGGGCTGGCAAGAGCACTGCAACCTCGGTTTGGCGGTCCGGGGCAGGCAGCAAGCTGGCCGCGGCCCATTGCAGCGCTGGCGCAGGAGTGGCTGAGAGCGTCTGCACCAGGGCATGCGGATAGGCTGTACCTGGGGAAGGCGGACCCAAGGGAAGCTGAACAATCAATGTACGCATAAAAAAGTGATTCTAGGGGGCGTTCGTGGCGTGGCTGTTACCGCTTAAGCGCCACAGCATAGTCACCTGCGAACCCTCGCGCTTGAGCAGCGCCCGATCTTGCTTCACCACGTTGTCGATGCGCATGCGGCCAAGGACCTCGAAATAGCGACTGTTCACGCTGTGCTGTGAGTCTTTCAGATCTGCACCTGCCGGACCCAGCGCCAGTCGGGCAGCGTCCAGCGTAGCCCAATGCCCGCGTTGCCGCACTTGCACCAGCTGGCGGGCTGCGGCCAAATTCAGCCCTGGCACACTGGCCATCAGGACCTCGGCAGAGGCGGTGTTCAGGTTCACTGGCGTCGGCTCGGGCAGCAAGGTGATGAAGTTTTCCAAGGCGGTCAAGGTGCCCGGGCTCAAGCCCAGCCAGACCAGCTGGCTGGTTTGTTGCGGCATCAAGGGGGTTCCTGATGCAGCAGTGGCTGCGGCTGGGGCCGTGGTGGTGGGGGCTTGTGCTGCCGCCACCAGCTGGCGTGCCAGCGTTTGCAACTCTTGCTCGGGTAGGTTCAAGTGCTCAAACAGGCGGGAAAAAAGCCGCAGTGCCGGTTCAAATACCTTGCCGTTGTCGACCAGGCTCATCACGTTCAGGCGGGATTGGGCGTCGGTGATCCGGCCCGACAAAAAGACTTCGGCATCGCCCTCACGCCACTGCTGGTCTTGTGACAAAAAGGTTGACAGCTTGGACTCCTGGACCGGCAGCGCCCATGGCTCGCCCAGATGATCTGCTGCGCTGCCTTGGGCGGACAGCGCGTCTTCGCGCAAGATCAGCCGCGTCCAGTCGAGCGCCCCCGTCATCAGCCAGGCGGTCTGGCTGCGGCCACGTTCGGCGGTTTCGATCTCCACCTGCCGCCACTGCTGCCACAGCGCGGCCGAGGCGAGCGTAGCCACCAATGCCACGGTCAGCATGGCAGTCAGCAGAGCGGCACCGCGTTCAGGGCGTTTCATGGCGTGACCGCCGAAAACGTCGGGCGTACCCAGTCTAGCGTCAGCAGGCCTGTGCCGGCAGGGCCGCTGGGCAGACTCAGCACCAAACGCACGCCATCAGGAACTGCGTTGGCATTGGCAGTGGTGGAGCTGCCTGAGCCTGTGGGCGTCACGGCGTCACTTGACAAAGGGTTGGCCCAGCTTCCGCCACGGTGCACAAACAGCTGCCACCCCGTCAATGGGTGAATGGTGATCTGACCGGCAAGCGTGCTGTCGTCCGGTGTCTGGCTCCATTGGCGGGCCAGGTTCCAAGCCGATTGCCAATCGCTGCGCACTTGCAGCGGGGCCGATTGCCAGCGCTGCCAGACGCCACCGCCTGGGCCTGCGGGGTTGCTTCGCCAAGTCCATGCCACTACATGCACCGCTTGGCGCGTGGCCGAGCGGCGCGTCAACCGCAGCACCTTGCCGTCCCAATCCCAGCTCGGATTGCCTTGCAGTTGGGCCAGCTGGTCGAGGTCGGTCTGCCATTGGGCCAATCCGGATTGCAGGGTACGAAGGCTGTCGCTGCGCACTTCCAAAGCGCTTTGCGTGCGCAGCATGCCGTCGATGCCACGCCAGGCCATCAGCGCCATCAAGGCCATCACGCTGATGGCCACCAGAACCTCGATCAAGGTAAAGCCTTTTTGAGGTTTTTCCCGGAACAGCATCAGTTTCGCCCCATGACGGTCGACAGTTGCAGCACGTACTCGTTTTGCGCCAGGACACGGGCATCGACGCGGCGAAAGTTCGGGTTAGGTGTGGGTTGTACCGATAAATTCACTTGCAACACATAACCCATCTGGGTGCATTCGATCTGCCTGTTGCCGATGTCGGGCAATTGCCGCTGCAGCCGCAGGCGGATCAATTCGTTCTCGGCACAAAATTGCCCCAGCATGCTGGTGGTTTGTCGCTCGGCATTCTGGCTCAGCGAGCCGGTTGCCTTGAGTCCGGCCATCAGCGTGATGGCCACAATGCCCAGCGCCACCAGCACTTCAATCAATGTGAAGCCGTTTTTCCCCACATTAACGCTGCGCTGTTGCATGCTCAAAGCGGCGCAGGTGCAAGCTTGACAAGCGTGTTTTGTACGGTAAATGGCCTCAGGCCATCACTGACCACCCAGAGCGTGCTGCCAGCATGGTCCGTGTGGCGCAGGGCTACCGTTTGCGGGCCAATCAAGGGTTCCGGGCCAAGCACGATGGCTGCTGTCACGCTGGCGCGGGTCGTTGGGGCCAACCACTGGGTAGGCAAATTGCTGCGCGGCAAGCCTTCAAAAACAAAACCCGTGGCTGTAGGTTGCCACAGCGCAGGAACACCATTGGCCCGCGCATGGGCCCGGGCAGTTTCCAACAAACTGGCCAGGCGCTGGGCATCACGCTCCAGGGTGCTCTGCGCGTTGTCCCGCAATGACAGGCTGACACCGGCCGTGGCAACAGCCATGAGTGCGATCACGACGAGCAACTCCACCAGCGTGAAGCCCCTGGCCAAACCCTGGGGCTTGTTCACTGCCAGCTGCCAAGGTCTGCATTGTTGCCCTCTCCGCCAGACCGGCCATCGGCACCAAAAGACATCACATCCACCTCACCCTTGATGCCGGGGTTGATGTATTGGTAAGGCCGGCCCCAAGGGTCATTGGGCAATTTGTCCAGGTAAGGTTTCCAGTTGCCGGGCACCGGTTCAGTGGTCGGCTTGACGGTCAAGGCGTTCAGGCCCTGTTCGGCAGTTGGAAAGCGCTGGTTGTCCAGCTTGTAGAGCTTGAGGGCCTGCATCAGATTGCCCACATCGGTGCGGGCAGCGGTGAAGCGTGCGTCGTCTGCGCGGCTGAGCACATTGGGCACGATCAGCGCGGCCAAAACGCCAATGATGGCCAGTACCACCATGAGTTCAATCAGCGTGAAGCCGCGTTGGCGACGGGGATGGGGTAGGGCTTGGTAGTTCATGCTGTGGATCATAATCTGCGCATGCCGTTTGCCAAGTTGCCCACTGTTCTGCCCAAAAAATATCTGCCCAAAGCCTTGGCCGCATGCCTTGGCGCCGGGGCTGCAGCCAGTGTGGTTTTTTGGGCTTTGCAGTTGTCAACGCCCTTGGCGCTACCCGTGGTTGCAGCTCCAGTGGCATTGATGGGCTCGCCGCAAGATGTCAGTGCGTCACTGGCTCGCGCCTTGGGCGTTTCAGCCCTGCCGGCCCCGCAAGTGATCCAAACGGAGAGTCAGTTCAAGCTGTTGGGCGTGATCTCATCGGCCTCAGGGCAAGGCAGTGCACTGATTGCCGCTGATGGGCAATGGCCCAAGGCCTACCGCGTCGGGCAGACCGTGCAGGACGATTGGATGCTT
>JBILKC010000371.1:0-2705 GCA_044376885.1 Hylemonella sp.
ACGAAATTTCATGAAAGCTCCAGCCTGAATAATTAATTGACCGAGCGCGAAGTTTAAGGACTTATTGTGAATCTCTCGGTTCAGGCGCAGACATTTGCCAAAAATTATCGCAATCGCAACACTGTCCAGCCGTAGATGACCGTGTGCCCAAACGGTAAGAACCTACCTCATGACAAGACCGCCATCCACAAACAGCGTCTGGCCGGTCATAAAGCCGCTCCAGTCGGAAGCGAGAAACAGAACAGGCCCGGCAATGTCTTGCGGCCTGGCGATTCGTCTGAGAGGCGTTTGAGCCGCAATGAGGTCTTTCACTTCCTCCTTGGTGGAGCGACTGGATTGGGTTGGGTATACCAGCCCCGGCGCAACGCAATTGACGCGAATGCCAAGTGCGCCCAATTCGACAGCCAGGTTGCGGCTAAAGCCGATCACGGCCGACTTGGCCGTGGTGTACTCATGGTAGGCAATGGCAGGGCGTTCAACCAGATCGCTCACCATATTGATGATGACGCCTGCACTGCGTTTTTTGAAATGTTTCAGAACCTCCTGGCAAACCAGGAAAGTCGCACGCAAAGTACCGTCCAATTGGCGTTGATAGTGTTCCCAGCTCAAGTCCCAAAACAAGCTGCGCTTATCGGGATCAAACTGATAAGCGGCAAACGCGTTATTGACCAGCACGTCAATCTGCCCCAGTTCCAGAAGAACCTGTTGCACCATGCTGCTGACCGCTAGTTCCGAACTCACATCCGCCTGCACAGCCCACGCATCACCGCCAAGACGCTTGCATTCTTCGACCACTGCTTGCGCAGAGGCATGGTCCTGCAGGTAGTTCACCACCACGGTGGCGCCCTCTTGGGCAAAAGCACGCGCAATGGCAGCACCAATACCGCGTCCCGCACCGGTAACCAGAATCACCTTGGCTTTGAATTTCATGTTTAACGAAGGTTAGGAGAATTATTTGCCCGGAAGCAGATCCTGTGCGATCACGTCAGTCGCCTTGATATCACGCTGAATCATGCCCAAACGCTTGTAGGTATCAGCAGCTTTTTGAAACATGGGAACATCCAGAGCTCCCAGGCCCTTGGTATCGGTCAGTGGAGAGACACTGCTGGCATTTCTCAGGCCAATAATTTGACGGTTGACGTCCGGATTTTTTCCATCAATCGCGCGTTTGACAGCCAATGCAGCCGCCTCATCCGGATTTTTGATCATCCAGACGGCACTGTCCCGATAGGCCAGCAAAAAACGCCTGAGCACATCTTTGCGCGTTTGATAGGTGTGTTCCGTGACAACAAAAACATCGCTTGAAACATTGAGATGATTGCGCACGTCAATCACATTGACCTCACCCAAACCGCGTAGCTTACCTACCAACAAGCCGGTGTCTGTCGCAGCAGTAGCGTCAACCTGACCCTGAATCAGTGGCGCAAAGTTGAGCAAACCCGTCACCACAATGGTGACATCGGCCTCAGTTAAGCCGGCTTCATTCAACAAGACCAACAGGTTCTGCCGTGTTCCGCTTGAAAGGCTGTAGACGCCAATTTTTTTACCTTTAAGGTCAGCCGGTTTGGTGATATTGCTGGATTTGAGGGAAACCACATTGAAGACGTTTTGCGGATAAATATCGTAAATGGCACGTAGTTTTTCCCCTTTGTCCAAAGCCGAAAAAAATGAGCCCGGGTCGGTAAAGGCAATCAGCGCCTGCCCTGAAAGCATGTTGCGAATCGCATCCCCGCCGCCCGAGCCGGGTACATAGGTCAAGGCAATCCCGCGTGACTTGAAAAATCCTTTGTCCTCTTCCGTTAACAGGTTGGTTACCTCAGTGATAGGTTGACTCCATCCCGCAACCGCGACCTTATCCAGGGGAGCTGCCTGTGCCCAAGCCCCTGAAGCAGGCAAAAAAATAAACACTGCGGCACAGATCAGACCGCGCATCTGTAGATTCGTCAAAGCATTCACTTCATTCTTCCTTTTCACTGAGTTCAAACTGGGGCGGCAGCAAAAGCCGCTCGATCCAGGTGGCACATTGATAAATTGCTAAACCCATTGCGGTGATGATGACCAGAACCGCAAACATCAGCGGCGTATCCATCATTCCCTGAGAGGCAATGATCAACGCGCCCAGGCCCTTGCTGCCACCGATGAACTCACCCACAACCGCACCCACCATGGCCAGTACCACCGCAACACGAAAGCCCGCCAGAATGACAGGCAAGCCAGAGCGAATTTTCAACATCACCAGTGTTTGTAAATTGCTCGCGCCCAACATCCTGAACAACTCCCGTTTTTGCGGGTCTATCTGCCGCAGGGCCGTCAACGTGTTTTCCATCAGTGGAAAAAAACAGATCAGCGCGGTAATCACCACCGTCGATGTCATTCCAAAACCGAACCAGACCATGAAGAGCGGTGCCAGTGCGAGCTTTGGAATCACCTGGCTGATCACCATATAGGGCTGCATCAAGCGACGCAAGATGTCGAATTCAGCCATGATCAAGCCTGATAAAAATCCGAATGCGCAGCCCAGGAAAAGACCTAAAAGAAGTTCGGTCAGCGTTCGTAGGAAGAGAGGATAAAAATAGCCTGTGTAAATTCCTTGCCAAAGTGCCTCTGCAATCACCGATGGCGCAGGAAGCACCAGTGTCGGGATTGCTGAAAGTCTTGAAAAAAGCTCCCAAGCCAGCAACAAACCAAGCATCAGCAGGCAGGAG
>JBILKC010000096.1:0-9046 GCA_044376885.1 Hylemonella sp.
TATTGATCCACCAAGATCTCCTCCCATTGCCAGATTGAGTATCAGGTACTGAGGTTGATCAAAGGGCCATTGCAGATAGTTCTGTTTCACATCAGATAGCTTGGGGTTTGTGTAAGTGAAATACACAACATCGTTAACGCCAATTTGAATCTGATCGGGAGTCCAATTGACCTGATAGTTATGAAACTCAGTACAGGCGGTCGGCAGAGAACGACTCCCGCCTTTTGAAGCTCCCAGAGTGCCATTGGTCCAGTTGAAAGCGCGTGTGTGTATCGTCCCCAAAATCTCCTGTTTGTCGCTGGCCCTGACTCCGCGTTGCTCCAGCAAATCAATCTCCCCATCGTCAGGCCACGTCCCCCCCGTCCCAAGCATCCATATAGCCGGCCAAGTTCCTAGCCCGCATGGCATCTTGGCGCGAACTTCTACAAATCCATATCTAAAGACGAATTTTTCCCGCGTAATAAGGCGGGCTGAAGTAAAGTCCTGTCCGCCGAAGTCTGTCGCTGTTAACAAACGTTCACGCAAAGCCTTTATCTCCAAAAGTCCACCAATGACTTGTGAGTTTTCTAGACGTCCGTTTGCGTAGTACTGTTTTTCATTGTTGTACCAGCCAACTTTATTGCGTTCGGTGTCGTAATTCCACTTGGAATCATCAGGCAAACCCGGTGAGTTGAATTCATCCGACCAAACGAGTGTGCGACCTGCAGGAGCAGGCGCAGGAGCGACAGATTCCCCGCCTCCTCCGCCGCAAGCAACAAGGCAGATTAAAGCACTAGCGAATAAACTGACTGCCGATAGATTAATGCGGTGCCTCACCACTATTGAACTACTTTTCGTAGTTTCCCAGGCGCGACGTTCTAGGTCAATGATGTCACCCGAGGACTTCGCCTGTTCAAAATAAGCTAGCGTGGCTTTTCCAAAAACACAGCGCAACTGATGACGGTGTTTACGCTGATTAATGTGTAGATGGCACTCAGGCAACTCTTGGCAGCACGGGGAAGATTGCGCATGTATCACGGTCAAGCGCCCATCCAAGCCCGCAAGAGGTCCTGAGTCATGGCAAATATGCTCAGGACATAGGTGAAATGGCGCTTGCTGTTTCATTGCGTTAACTTTTACACCTCAACTACCGCTTGAGCGGTGTTTGTGCAGACCTTCCCTAGAAGCAATGGTTCGCTTCCGGTAGTAGTACGACATGCGCAGTAAATTGCCAATAGATTTATGGGTTGGAACGACCGCGGCACTGTGAAGGTCCTCGTTGAAAACGTGAAAGTTGCAATCTTAATGAAAGCGCTTTCAGGTCAGCTTAAATTATTACCCTTAATGGAATACCCTTGACCCAAACTGAATCGGTCCCTAATAACGCTGTTTGATGGAAGCTACAACAAAATTTGTGCAAACGGGTCAAATGAGAGGTTAGGGTAAACACGGCTCACCCAGTGTTGACTATGGGTTGAACATTCAGTTATTCTAATGAAAGCGCTTTCAATTATTTTTGATGTGGCCTCATAAGACACAAACCCCACGGGGAATTTCATGAAAAACCGATATATCTGCATAAGCATTAAGCCTTTCCGCAAGGTTCAAAGTGCGCTTGCTCTAGCCATATACATATCAACAACGGCCAGTTATGCCATCGATTTCGGCCCGGATGGCATGTTCACTTTGACGGGTTTTGGTCAAGTAACTACAGGACTTCAAGGTAACTATTGCCAAGATTGCCAAGTGGCTCCCTCAAATGTGTCGAAGCAACTTAAATCAGCGGACGCCATCATCCCGGGTCAAAGCTACAAATCGGTCGGCACGACTTTCTGGCAGATTCAGCCGTACTTGAGTGCCAAATACAATCTTGGTGGGGGGTATGAGATTTCAGGCATGCTTAGTCAGCGCTGGCGTGCCAGCACCGTTAATGGTGCCAGCCCTGAAACGCGTTATGGTGGTACTGTTGACGTTCCAGATTACTGGGCAGAAAAGAACGTTGCTTTAAGCCATCAAGACTACGGTAGCCTGCGAGTTGGTTCTATGACAACACGCGCATGGTCTGTTTCGGATTTCCCTTATGGAACTAATATTGATCTGGCATGGGCTTGGGCATCCAGCGGTGCGGGTTACGGCTTGCTTGCTAACGCAATTCGGGTTGGAACGCGAAAATTTGATGTGAATGAAGGTGACCTTTTTTTAGAAGTCACCTATGACCAGGGCAACACAAATTTCAAACGACTGAAACCTGCTTTTTTTGAGATATACGCTCAATATTACAAAGGGGATTTGGTAGTTGATGCCATGTATCAAGATGCAACTAACGGCGGAGCTGGCGCTTGGGGTAAGGCGCCATTTAGTGGGGTGACGCCGTTCTCGCAGGATGACACTTACGTCAGCCCGAGCGGAACTCAGTTTGAGGGCAACAAACAGAGTATCGCCGTGATCATGGCACGCTATCAGCTCAGTGCAAGAACTGAAATATCAGGCGGGGTGCGTCGGAACTACTGGAGCGGAGCCAGCGTGGTTTTTAACCCGGCAACGCAGTGGACCAGCGCATTCAATGTAGATTACACCAACCCGTTAGCTACGACTAATCCTGGCTACTCCGCAGTGTCTGCTGACTTGATGCTGGGTCTACGCTACCGCATGGATCGGTGGACATTCATCACGGGCATGGTTTACCTGGGAACTGCAGATACAAAAAATCCAAGCGATCGTGGTCAAAACAACTCGGCGTTAATTAATACGCTGGGTGTGAGATACGAGTATGCGAAAAATTTGCAACTTGAAACCACCTTTGGGATGGTCCAGTACGCAAAACAGGGGCTCTCGCCCATGTCCATGCCTGGTAACGCGTCCTTTAGCAATGTGGACTCGCGCATAGCCACCAACGGCAACTGGATGACCGTTGGGACGGTTTACCGCTTTTGAGGCAATACGAAAATGAAAACAGTTAATAATTCTCTCGATCCTGAAATATCTTTGCCTTTGAAGGCAATCCATTCACACAACCCCTTTGCTTTTGTCAATTTTTCAGCTGCCATTATTTGTTTGGGTTTATCTCTAACATTGGGGGGCTGTGGTGGCGGAGGAACAACTGCCGATCAAAGCACAGATGGCCTGAGTCCTGCCAGTGCCACTGGACTTCGTGCCTTTCCGAGCGCTTTTACTACACGAAAAGCTGTTGCCTACTCGCCATATCGTACGTCTGCAACGGTTGATGACCGCGCATCCGAGAATATTACAGACCAACAAGTCAAGGAAGATCTTGATCTTCTTCGAACAGCAGGCATTGGACTCATTCGTCTTTTTGACAGTTCAGACAAGGTTGCATTACGCACCCTCAGGGTGATTAGCGACAACAGCATAGACATCAAAGTAATGCTGGGAATATATGTGAATTCTTTTGAGAACGAGACGAATACAGTTAAGCGCGCCAGCATTCAGGCGGGTAACGAAGACGAAATGGCACGTGGGGTGTCACTGGCAAAAGCTTATCCCAGTCAGATAGTTGCTGTTAGTGTTGGCAATGAAACAATGGTGTCTTGGTCATTTGTACCTATATCAACCAAAACGATGGCTGGGTACATCAAAACCGTTCGCGATCAGATAAATCAACCGGTAACAACTGATGACAACTGGGCTTTCTACGCTGGCCATGGTAGAAATGCATCCGATCAGGCGGCTGATATTTTCCGGCAAATTGACTTTGCCTCTATTCACACGTACTCCATTGAAGACGCGGAGTACAGCAACTTCTCAGACACAGTAACCTTACCTGATTGGGACTGGCAGCAAAAAGGTGTTACCGACCTTACTCGCCGCGCGAGTGCCATGATGGATGCTGCGATCGGAAAGACCAAAAGTGATTATGCAGCTGTGCGATCGTACCTAGACAAAAACGGCCGCTCCAACATGCCAATTATCATTGGTGAAACGGGCTGGAAGGCAGCCGATCCTAGTGGCACCTCTCGCTATAAATTCCTTGGGCATCCTGCAAATCAAAAAATGTATTACACCCGGCTTCTGGATTGGGCTGTTGAATCCCAAGGAGGCGCTGGGCCGAAAGGTATTGTGTAT
Organism: Hylemonella sp.; assembly: GCA_044376885.1. Taxonomy (GTDB): domain Bacteria; phylum Pseudomonadota; class Gammaproteobacteria; order Burkholderiales; family Burkholderiaceae_C; genus JBEIGE01. The sequence continues at coordinate 4,063 of JBILKC010000096.1, forward strand.
TTCGAGGCGTTTGACGAACCCTGGAAAGGCACCGACGATAAATGGGGCTTGTTTAATGTGGCTCGGGAAGCCAGATGCGCAGCACAGGTTCTTAATCCTACTGCTACTTGGGCAAAAGACAACAGCAAGTCCTGTGACGAAACTGCCGCCTTATATTATGTTCCGCCAGTACTTAATACCGCTATAACTCAATCAAGTTTTGTTATTCATTCAGAGACAGAATTTAATTGGCCTGTTGGCATGCGGGCCGATGCGTATCAGACCGGAACATTCACTTTGGATTACCCTTTGATGGGTGATTCAGTTTCTTCTGACCAATCGGCGACTTTGGGAACAAGTCACTACATATCGCTATCAGGCTTCAACAACAGTGCGGGTTATGGCTGGGGGCTTTTGTGGCAATCTTCTGCCCCGACACCAGCCTCAGAAAATTTGTCAAACTTTGCCAATGGTTCGATTCGCTTCAGCATCAAGACTGCATATATAGGATCCTTGCGGGTTGGGATTTCCAGCGATACGGATCTGGGTCGACCTGTTGAAGCGTATGTATTGATCTCCAACGGTAACTATGGCTATTGCAACAGCGGCTCGGTCTGGTGTGATGTAACTATTCCGCTGTCAGCTTTCAAGACCGCCAATCCGAAGCTGGATCTGCGTTACGTTCTAACCAGATTCTCCATTTCGGATATTTGGTCTGCTACGGGTAATGTCGCACGAACGGGCATGCCGGAGATCCGTTTGGACCGTATTTTCTGGATTCAGTAAGAAGGTCCGCCCTCTGACTCCGACCCTGACCCGGATTCTGACCTTGACCCGGATTACTTACCGCTCAGAAGTTAGTATTTCCGGCTCATTGTAGTTCTGAAGAACGGGTTTAAACCCGTTCTTCAGAGCGAACTCCTTGGGCGACTTCTAGACTAGAGCACTTTAAGGTCTAGACGAATTACAGAAGCGCGCGAATCCTCAATAATTGCTCCGGCATCTTGCCAGCTCATGAACCAGTTTTCGTTCAAGCACTCCTTGCGCAGACGGCCATTCAAGCCTTCAATCATGGCGTTGTGTGTAGGTTTCCCAGGCCTGCTGAAATCCAGTTCCACGCCCCGTTCATATGCCCACTTGTCCATCAGATCCGTTGCCAGCTCACACTTGCGCGAAGGCTTCAAAGCTTTTTTGCAAGCACGACCTGCAGAATGGCTTTGTCCAGGCTGAGTTTGGCGACAAGCCGCTTGAGCTTGTTGTACTCTTCCTCCAGTTGCCTCAGCCCCCTAAACTCCGATAAGCCCAATCCGCCGTATTTCTGACGTCATTTATAAAACGTGGCATCACTGATGCCCAGTTGGGGACAAATCTCGTCATTCTTTATCCCCAACTCAGCTTACTTGCTTTAGGGTAAATGCCGGAAAAATATGTAAGAAAACAAAAAAGCCCCGACTTCTTAAGGAAATCAGGGCTTCTAGTAGGTTTACTTCTACGGTTGGAGACCGAAAAAACCTTATCACTGGCGGAGCAGGCGGGATTCGAACCCGCGGTGGGTTTAACCCCACGCACGCTTTCCAGGCGTGTGACTTAAACCGCTCATCCACCGCTCCAGTGGCAGTAGTTTAACTCAGCGGATGACAGCCAATTGAGAGCGGGCTCCTGCCTTGTAGGTAAACAGTGTCAAGGCACCGTTCTTGATGTCGCCTTTTTCATCAAAGCTGATCGGGCCGGTTACGCCTTTGTAGTCAGCGGTTGCTGCCAAAACAGGCAGGTATTTAGCCGGGTCTGAAGACTTGGCCTTGACCATCGAAGCAACCATCAACTGAACCGCGTCATAGACGTAAGGTGCATAGAGCTTTACATCGTCATTGAACTTGGCCTTGTATTTGGCATTGAATGCATCCATGCCGGCCTTGCCCTCGCCCTCGACACCGCCCGCCTCTGCGCAATACACCATCTCATCTCCCAGTGCATCACCGGCCAGTTTGATCAGCTCGGTCGTGCAAATGCCATCACCGCCCATGAACTTGGCCTTGATACCCAAAGACTTCATTTGTTTGAGCATGGGGCCGCCCACGGCGTCCATGCCACCGAAGAACACCACATCAGGCTTCTTGCCCTTGATGCTGGTCAGGATGGCGTTGAAATCAGACGCCTTGTCGTTGGTGAACTGCTTGTCAACAATCTTGCCACCGGCGGCTTCAACGGCCTTGGTGAACTCTTCGGCAACGCCTTGGCCGTAAGCCGTGCAGTCGTCAATCACTGCAATGGATTTGCCCTTGAGGGTTTCCACGGCATATTTACCCAAAGTGCTGCCGAGATGGACGTCATCGGCCACAACACGGAAAGCTGTCTTGAATCCCTGGCGGGTGTATTTTGGGTTGGTGGCCGATGGGGAAATCTGGGGAATACCGGCATCGCTATAAAGCTTGGAGGCTGGAATGGTGGTGCCTGAATTGAGGTGGCCCACAACGCCTGCAACTTTGGCATCAACCAGTTTTTGTGCCACAGCTGTGCCCTGCTTGGGGTCCGCGCCATCGTCTTCGGCCATCAGCTCAAGCTTGACTTTCTTGCCGTCGATCATCACGCCAGCGGCATTGAGCTCTTCTATGGCCAAGCGGGCACCATTCTCATTGTCTTTACCCAGGTGGGCAATGGCACCGCTGACCGGGCCTACGTGGGCGATCTTGACAACAGCTTCGGCAGCAGCTGCCGGTGCGGCGGCTTCTTTTTTGCCGCATGCCGTCAGCAGAACTGCTGTGGCTATCAGGGTCAAGGTCAAGGCCGGTGTCAGATGTTTGGCTCTCATAAAAACTCCATTTCGAGGGTAGTTAGGGTTGGTTAAGAATACTCGCGGCTGCGAGGTTAACTTAATTTAGCTAGGGACGAGGTGATAACCCGCAGGATCCAAGGGATTTATGCCTCAAAGCGAGGGGGAAGAGTAGTCTGTGGTTGAAGGCGCTTGTCTTTGAATTTCATCGTGCACTGTCTTGGTCACCGATTCACGTAATCGAACAAGCACTTCTTGGGCCAGGCGCGGCTCCAGCAGTCTGATTTGCTCATTCAGCAAATCACTAACCACCGTGACAATTTGAGCGCGAATGGAACCTTCAAGCCTCTGCATGATGCGCTCAACCAGATCATTGCTATGCGACTGATCAGAAACCAGGACGAACTCAATCTCTGACGTATCTTGTTCTTGAGGCTTCATAGACTCAGGCTCAGGATCAGGCCGGCTGAACGGTTCCACCACCTCAGTCAAAGTAGGCAGAAAGCGGCCCGGGGGTTTGGGGCTGGCATACATCAAGCAGTCTCCTTCAGGGCCAGATCATGGCGCGTCATTTGCAAGCCCTGCTGGGCATAGTGTTTCCAGCGGGCTCGGGCGAGTAGGCGGTCGTGCTCTTCCAGGGAAACCACCTCAATCACACGCTCAAAGTTATTGAAGCCCGAAGGCACTTCCTCTAACAAGTTGAGCAGCACCTGGCGGTGAGGTACATGCTCGGTGGATTCAGACAGGATGACGGCAGAACGTGCCAGGACACTGTTCGGGCTGCCCAGCCGGCAATGAGGCACAAAGTCAAGCGCAGAGAAAGACCACAAACTGGAATCGAGTTGATCCAGCATGTCAGAGGAACTCACCACCACCACCCGGGCCTGGTTCAGCACGGCTTTGCGTAGCAAACGGCAAGCATAGGCCAGCTTATCTGGCGCGTTGAAATGAAAGGCAACATCGGTCATAAGCTGGCGTGTCTCTATGGGGCCATGCTGTCAGCCATATCGTCTGCTTTGCGGCGGTGCCTCAAGCCGCTTTTGAAGCACGGGCAGCTTGAGGGGCAGGCTCGTGAGCCGTAGACAAGAGAAACTCCACCAATAATCCGACAGGCCGACCGGTTGCACCTTTGGCGGCACCCGATTTCCAGGCCGTGCCGGCAATGTCCAGGTGGGCCCAAGGAAATTTGGTAGCAAAGCGCTGCAAAAATTTGGCCGCGGTCACAGCCCCTGCTGCACGTCCACCCACGTTGGCAACATCGGCAAAGGTCGTCTTCAGGCCGTCCGCGTACTCGTCATCCAGTGGCATACGCCAGCATAAGTCCATGGACGAATCGCCCGCCTCCATCAACTGTTGCGCCAGCGCATCCTGGGATGCAAACATGCCGCTTCGCACGCCACCCAGGGCGATCACACAGGCACCCGTCAAAGTGGCAATATCGACAACAGCGCGGGGTTTGAAGCGTTCTGCATAGGTCAGTGCATCACAAAGAATAAGGCGACCCTCGGCATCCGTATTGAGGATCTCAATGGTTTGACCACTCATGCTGGTCACCACATCGCCGGGTTTGACCGAGCGGCCATCGGGCATGTTCTCGCAGGTCGGAATCAAACCCACCACGTGAATAGCGGGCTTGAGATCAGCCAGCGCACGGAATACACCCAGAACACTGGCTGCGCCGCACATGTCGAACTTCATTTCATCCATTTCAGCCGCAGGCTTGATGGAAATGCCACCGGTGTCAAACGTGATGCCCTTGCCCACCAGCACCGTGGGTGGGGCGACTTTGGCCGTACCCTTGTATTCCAAAACAATGAAGCGCAGAGGTTCTGCCGAACCTTTGGCCACAGCCATGAAAGAGCCCATGCCAAGTTTGGCAACCTCTTTAGGACCCAACACCTGGCAGCTGATCTTGGGCAAACGGGAAAGCGCGCGCGCAGCCTGGGCCAGCATCGTTGGCGTGGCGTAGTTGGCTGGCCGGTTAGCCCATTCCTTGGCCAGCTCGACACCGGCAACGGTAGCCACCGCCTGATTGAATGCAGTCTTGACATCGGACGCCTGCGGCACAGCGAATGTCACGCCGGCCAGCGTGCGCGCCTCAGGTTTGGATTTTGTTGTCGTGTAGGTATAAGTGGCATCTGCGATGGCCAGAACAGCGGCCTTCAGCGACTGCGGGCTGACCTCGCCTGCAAAACAAACGGTGATGTTCTTGAGAGGCAGTGCATGGGCACTGAC
>JBILKC010000097.1:0-9036 GCA_044376885.1 Hylemonella sp.
AAATGCGACGCAGCTATCTCGACTACGCGATGAGCGTTATTGTCGGGCGTGCCCTCCCCGATGCACGTGATGGTCTCAAGCCGGTTCATCGGCGAGTTCTGTTTGCGATGCATGAACTCAACAACGACTGGAACCGGCCCTACAAAAAGTCGGCTCGTATCGTGGGTGACGTGATCGGCAAATACCATCCGCACGGTGACCAGTCGGTCTACGACACCATTGTGCGTATGGCTCAGGATTTTTCCATGCGCCATATGCTGGTGGACGGTCAAGGTAATTTCGGATCGGTCGATGGTGACAACGCGGCGGCAATGCGTTATACCGAGATTCGTCTGGCCAAGATCGCCCACGAAATGCTGGCTGATATTGACAAGGAGACGGTTGATTTCGGTCCGAACTACGATGGCTCGGAAAAAGAGCCCCTGGTACTGCCCAGCAAGCTGCCCAATCTGCTGATCAATGGTTCCGGCGGGATTGCGGTGGGAATGGCCACCAACATTCCGCCCCACAACCTGAACGAAGTGGTGGATGCCTGCCTTCACTTGCTGCGCAATCCGCAAGCCAGTATTGATGAGCTCATGGAGTTCATTCCAGCACCCGATTTTCCGACAGCCGGCATTATTTACGGCATCAATGGCGTCAAAGAAGGGTATCGCACCGGCCGCGGCAAGGTGGTGATGCGCGCCAAGTGCCACTTTGAGGACATTGACCGGGGACAACGTCAGGCCATCATCGTTGATGAGCTTCCCTACCAGGTCAACAAGAAAACCCTGCAGGAACGCATGGCAGAGTTGGTTCACGAGAAGAAGATCGAAGGCATCAGCCATATCCAGGACGAGTCAGACAAATCGGGAATGCGCCTGGTCATCGAGCTCAAACGCGGAGAAGTGCCTGAAGTTGTCTTGAATAATCTGTACAAGCAGACCCAGCTCCAAGACACCTTCGGCATGAATATGGTGGCCCTGATCAATGGCCAGCCAAAACTTTGCAACCTGAAGGACCTGGTTGAAGTTTTCCTGAACCACCGCCGTGAAGTGGTGACCCGCAGGACCGTTTTCACGCTGCGCAAGGCCCGTGAACGGGGGCATGTTCTGGAAGGCTTGGCTGTAGCCCTGGCCAATATTGATGACTTCATTGCCATTATTCGCAATGCCCCCACACCGCCGGTTGCCAAAGCCGAGCTGATGGCACGCCCCTGGGATAGCCAGCTGGTTCGCGAGATGCTGACACGTTCCCGTGAAGACGGCGTCGCCATCAGCGCGGACGACTACCGGCCGGATGGACTTGAAAAAGCCTACGGCATGGGCAATGATGGCCTGTACAGACTGTCTGACACGCAAGCCCAGGAAATTTTGCAAATGCGCTTGCAGCGGCTTACCGGTCTTGAGCAAGACAAAATCGTGACTGAGTACAAGCAGGTCATGGCCGAAATTGACGATCTGCTCGATATCCTGGCCAAGCCAGCCCGGGTTTCCACCATCATTTCGGATGAACTCGGCACGATTCGTCAGGAGTTTGGCCAATCCAAAATCGGCGCACGCAGAAGCCTGGTAGAGCACAGTTCCTTTGACCTCTCCACCGAAGACCTGATCAAGCCCACCGATATGGTGGTGACTCTTAGCCATGGTGGCTACATCAAGAGCCAGTTGCTGGGGGAATACCGGGCACAAAAACGCGGGGGCCGTGGCAAGCAGGCCGCTGCCGTCAAAGAAGACGACTGGGTAGACCAGCTGTTCATTGCCAATACCCACGACTACATTCTTTGCTTTTCCAATCGGGGCCGGCTTTACTGGCTCAAGGTCTGGGAAGTTCCGCAGGGGGCCCGGGGCTCACGGGGCCGACCGATTGTCAACATGTTCCCGCTGCAGGATGGCGAAAAAATTACCGTGGTTCTGGCCCTGACCGGGGAAAAGCGTAGCTTTCCTGCCGATCAGTACATTTTCATGGCGACCCGATTGGGCACCGTGAAAAAAACGTCACTCGACGAGTTCAGCAACCCGCGCAAGGCCGGCATTATTGCCGTGGACCTGGATGAGGGCGACTTCCTGATTGGCGCCTCGCTGACCGACGGCAAACACGATGTGATGCTGTTTAGTGATGGCGGAAAAGCGGTTCGCTTTGATGAAAATGATGTGCGCCCGATGGGCCGCAATGCGCGGGGTGTGCGCGGCATGAATCTGGACGAGGGTCAAAGTGTCATTGCCATGCTGGTTGCTGAAGATGAGCACCAGAGTGTGCTGACCGCCACCGTCAATGGCTACGGCAAACGCACCAATATCACTGAATACACGCGTCACGGTCGGGGTACCAAAGGCATGATTGCGATCCAGCAGTCCGAGCGCAATGGCAAGGTGGTTGCCGCCACCTTGGTTCATGCCGACGATGAAATCATGCTGATCACCGACAAGGGTGTTCTGGTGCGCACCCGGGTTTCTGAAATTCGCGAGTTGGGACGTGCAACCCAAGGGGTCACGCTGATTGGGCTGGATGAAGGTGCCAAGCTCAGCGGATTGCAGCGGATTGTCGAGAATGATGCCAACCCGGCTGATGCTGAACCCTTGGACGATGAGCCGCCCGTATAACTTTTCTGCTGGTCCGGCAGCAATGCCTGCCGAAGTGTTGGAAACAGCTGCAGCAGAGATGCTGGACTGGCATGGCAGAGGCATGAGCGTGATGGAAATGAGCCATCGCGGACGGGACTTCATGTCCATTCATGAGCAGGCCATGGCCGACCTGCGTGAGTTGCTGGCCGTGCCGGCGCACTTCAAGATCCTTTTCATGCAGGGCGGCGGCTTGGCTGAAAACGCCATCGTGCCGATGAATTTATCCAGGGCCGCCCCGGCAGACTTTGTGATCACGGGTGCATGGAGCCAGAAGTCCCAGAATGAGGCGCAGAAGTATTGCCGGGCTGACATTGCTGCATCGTCTATCGCAGATGGCTTTACAAGCATTCCTGAGCCTTCCGGGTGGCAACTTAACCCTCAGGCCAGCTATGTTCACATGTGCTCCAACGAAACCATACACGGCGTGGAGTTTCATGAGCTTCCTGACTTGAAACAACTCGGCAGTGATGCACCGCTGGTGGTTGATTTCTCTTCGCATGTGGCGTCCAGAATGGTTGACTGGAGCCGCGTTGGCGTGGCCTTTGCTGGTGCCCAAAAAAATCTCGGGCCGGCTGGCCTGACGCTGGTGGTGGTGCGTGAAGACCTGTTGGGGCATGCGCTGGCATGTTGTCCGAGTGCTTTCGACTACCAGCTGGTGGCCAGCCATGACTCCATGTACAACACCCCCCCCACTTTTGCCATCTACGTGGCGGGCCTTGTCTTTCAGTGGCTGAAAAAGCAACAGGAGAACGGGCTGAGCGGCGTTGCAGCCATGGAGTCTCGCAATATCCAGAAATCAAGCTTGCTTTACGAGACCATTGACAGATCTGGCTTCTACATCAACCGCGTTTCACCAACCTGCCGTTCACGCATGAATATCCCGTTTTATCTGAAAGATGAATCGCGTAACGCGGCCTTTTTGAAGGGCGCTGAGCAGCATGGGCTGCTCCAGCTCAAAGGCCACAAGTCTGTGGGCGGCATGCGGGCCAGTCTTTACAACGCCATGCCAGTGGCGGGTGTGGAGGCCCTGGTTGACTACATGCGAGAATTTGAGCGCACTTCCAGTTGAGGCGCACCACATCCTATGCCCCACAATTTGTCTGAACTTCGCTCGCTGATCGACTGTCTCGATCAGGAGTTGCTCGTGCTGCTCAATAAACGGGCCGGGCTGGCCCATGAGGTGGGTGTCATCAAGCGGGAGGAAGGCTCTGCTGTATTTCGGCCCGACCGGGAGACCCAGGTCATTACCGGTCTTCAAGACAGCAACGCTGGGCCGCTCAAAAACTCGGGTATAGCCAGTATCTGGCGGGAGGTGATGTCGGCCTGCCGGGCTCTGGAGGCACCCCAGCGGGTGGCCTATCTGGGACCTGCCGGCACATTCAGTGAACAGGCAGCGCTGCAGTTTTTCGGCTCCAGCATTGAGCGCATTTTGTGCAGCAGCATCGATGAGGTTTTCCGGGCCACCGCTGCCGGGAGTGCCGAATTCGGTGTGGTACCGGTTGAGAACTCCACCGAGGGCGTGGTGTCCCGTTCCCTGGATTTATTCCTGACCTCCCCTTTGCAGGTGGTGGGAGAAACCAGCCTGCTGGTTCGGCACAACCTGCTGCGCACGGTCAACGCTTTGCAGGGGATTGAGGTGGTTTACGCACACCCGCAAGCACTGGCCCAATGCCACAACTGGTTAACGACCCACTTGCCCGATGTGGAAAGACGTGCAGCCACCAGCAACGCCGAAGGGGCCCGACTGGCTGCGTCCAACCCGGCCTGGGCTGGAATTGCCAGTGACCGCGCCGCTTCAGAATTCGGCCTGCATATTGCCAGTCACGCGATTCAGGATGACGCTTTCAACCGAACACGCTTCAGTGTGGTCTGCCTGCCGCACACGCTACCTCCAGCGCCGGCTTCGGGCAAAGACTGCATCAGCCTGATTGTGTCTGTGCCTAACCGTCCAGGCGCTGTACATGACTTGCTGGTTCCGCTGAAGCAGCATGGTGTGTCGATGACACGTTTTGAGTCCCGACCCGCCAGATCCGGGCAATGGGAATACTATTTCTACATAGACCTTCAGGGCCATCCTTCACAACCCCACGTAGCACAGGCGCTTGCGGAACTGCAGTCTCTTTGCGCTTTTTACAAGTTGCTGGGTATTTACGCTGCAGGTGAATGATGGCAATTTCATCAACAAAGCCGCATGTTTGAGCAACTGGGTCTGATTGGCTGCGGGCTGATGGGCGGCTCTTTTGCGCTGGCGCTCAAGCGCGCGGGTCTGGTCAAAAGGGTTGTGGGTTACAGCAAGTCGCCCGCCACCTCAGAACGCGCACGTTTGCTCGGTGTGATTGACGCCCATGCGACGTCTGCACAGCTGGCGGTTTCAGGCTGTGACGTCGTGCTGATTGCCGTGCCTGTAGCGGCTACCGAGGCTAGCTTCACATCCATACAGCCCCTGATCACACCTGACATGCTGGTGATGGATGTGGGCTCAACCAAATGCGATGTGATGGATGCGGCCAAACGCACCCTTGGCGAGCAGATCGGCTCCTTTGTGCCGGCCCACCCGATCGCCGGCAAAGAAGTCTCGGGTGTTGACCATGCGGATGCAGATTTGTACACCGGCAAACAGGTGATCCTGACCCCGACCGATCTGACCCGGCCCGAGCCTTTGGAGAAGGCACGTGCCTTATGGACAGCGCTGGGCTGCAAAGTCAGTCAGATGTCGCCCCAAGCCCATGATGCCGCCTATGCAGCAGTCAGCCATTTGCCGCACCTGCTTGCTTTTGCGCTGATGAACGCCATCTCGGGGCAAACCGAAGGTAAAGATTTTCTGGCTTTGGCCGGCCCTGGGTTCCGGGATTTTTCCCGTATTGCAGCCAGTGATCCGCACGTCTGGCGTGACATTCTGATCTCGAACCGGGACGAGTTGCTCAAGCAAACCCGGCTCTTCAACAACAGCCTGCAGGCGCTGGAGCTGATGATTTCCAGCGGCCGCAGTGATGCTCTGGAGGGTCTGATCAGGCAGGCCAGTGATGCACGCGCCGGCTGGCGCATGAACCAAACGACAAAGTAATGTATTCAACTGCGTTTCTGGACATCCCGCCGCTTGCAGGCGCCCAAGGCACGGTTGTTCTGCCGGGCTCAAAAAGTATCTCCAACCGGGTTTTGTTGCTCTCTGCCTTGAGCCAGGGCACGACCACTGTTCACGACCTGCTGGACTCAGACGACACGCGCGTCATGTTGACAGCCTTGCGGCAACTGGGCTGTGGTGTGACCCAGCACGGCAGCACGGCGGTCATTGAAGGGCTGGGCAACACCTGGCCGGTTCAGCAAGCGCGACTGTTCATGGGCAACGCCGGAACTGCCATGCGGCCCCTGACAGCGGTGCTGGCGGTCATGGGTGGCAGTTTCGAGCTCAGCGGTGTACCCCGCATGCATGAACGACCCATCGGCGATCTGGTCGATGCCCTGCGCCAACTCGGTTGCAAGATTGACTATCTGGGTCAGGACGGCTACCCGCCGCTGCGCATCGGCAAGCCCATGCTGGAACTTGATGCGCCGATTTCTGTGCGCGGCGATGTTTCCAGCCAGTTTTTGACCGCCCTGCTCATGGCGCTGCCCCTGGTGGCCAGCCGGGACATCACGATTGACGTCGTGGGTGAACTGATTTCCAAGCCTTACATTGAGATCACCCTGAATCTGCTTGAACGTTTCGGGATTCAAGTCAAGCGCCAAGGCTGGTCGCGTTTTACGATTCCCGCAGGGAGTAACTACCGCACACCCGGCACCATCCACGTTGAGGCCGACGCTTCATCCGCTAGTTATTTCATAGCGCTTGGATCAATAGCTACAAAGGGTAAAGGCAAAAATAGCATCAAGGTTTTGGGTATTGGGGAAAACTCCATTCAAGGCGACATCCGGTTCATTGACGCGGCCAGACAGATGGGCGCTGTCATTAACAGCGGACCCAATTGGCTTGAAATCACCCGCGGCGAACCCGGCGCAGGCTGGCCGCTTAAAGCGATTGACCTGGACAGCAACCATATTCCAGATGCAGCCATGACACTGGCCGTGATGGCTTTGTATGCGCAGGGCACGACCACCTTGCGCAATATTGCCAGTTGGCGCGTGAAGGAAACCGATCGAATTGCGGCCATGGCCACGGAATTGCGCAAGTTCGGCGCCACCGTGCTTGAAGGTGCCGACTTTATCCAGGTAACGCCTCCGGAAAAAACATCGGACTGGCAGGCGGCCAAGATCCACACCTATGACGACCACCGGGTTGCCATGTGCTTCTCACTGGCCGCGTTCAACCCGGCCCAGCGTCCGGTCCGGGTTGAAGACCCCCAATGCGTTGCCAAAACATTTCCGGATTATTTTGAAACCCTGTTCTCTGTGGCCCACGCCATGCCGCACGCCATTCCGGTGATCTGCATTGACGGCCCGACTGCTTCGGGCAAAGGTACGCTGGCTGCACGACTGGCCGACAAGCTGGGCTATCACTACCTCGATTCGGGTGCGCTCTACCGTGTGACTGCCCTGGCAGCACAACAGGCAGGCCTTGAACTGAACGCCGACAACGAATCAGCCATTGCTGCAATTGCACAACGTCTGCCTGTAGCCTTCGCAGACCAGCTGGTCCTGCTGGACGGCCAAGATGTGACCGAACAGGTCCGCAGCGAAGAAGGCGGCATGAACGCTTCGAAGGTGTCGGTGCTGCCTGCGGTGCGCCAGGCGCTGGTATCGCTCCAGCACAGCTTTCGCAGACTGCCTGGCCTGCTGGCCGATGGTCGCGACATGGGAACCGTGATTTTTCCGGATGCGGCCATGAAGGTTTATCTGACAGCCAGCGCCCTGCGTCGTGCCGACCGCCGGTATAAACAGTTGATTTCAAAGGGGATTTCGGCTACACTCGACACTCTTCGCGCAGACTTGGAAACACGTGACGCCAGGGATTCTTCCCGTAGCGTTGCACCTTTAAAGCCCGCGCAAGATGCTTTGCCACTGGACAATTCCGATCTGACGATTGAACAATCTCTGGAGCAGGTTTTGTTGTGGTGGCAGCGCAGGCAATCTTTTTGAGTCTTTAAATGAGTGTCAAGAAGGTTGAGTGTCAAAGGCCCACTTCGCCCTTATCGCGCTGCTTGCGCACTGACGAAGTGGTTCATTAATTTATCTTGCGGTTCATGCCGCACCTTAACCAACGGGTCACACCGTATCCTGTATGTCTGAATCTTTTGCCGATCTGTTTGAAGAGTCCCTGAAACGCACCGAAATGCGCACGGGCGAAGTTATCACCGCTGAAGTTGTTCGCATCGAACATGGCTTTGTGGTGGTTAACGCCGGACTGAAGTCCGAAGCCTATGTGCCCATCGAAGAATTCAAGAGCGATAAGGGTGAACTTGAAGCACAGGTCGGAGACTTTGTCTCGGTTGCCATCGGCTCCATTGAAAATGGCTACGGCGACACCATCCTCTCACGTGACACCGCCAAACGTCTGGCTTCCTGGATGAGCCTTGAGAAGGCCCTGGAATCCGGCGAGTTTGTTACCGGCACCACCTCCGGCAAAGTCAAGGGCGGCCTGACTGTTCTTGTCAATGGCATACGCGCATTCTTGCCCGGCTCACTGGTGGACACCCGTCCAACCAAAGACTTGTCTCCGTACGAGAACAAAACCCTCGAATTCAAGGTCATCAAGCTTGATCGCAAGCGCAACAACGTTGTGCTGAGCCGTCGTGCGGTGGTCGAAGCCTCCATGGGTGAAGAGCGCGCCAAACTGATGCAGAACCTGAAAGAAGGCTCTGTGGTGCACGGTGTAGTCAAGAACATCACCGAGTACGGTGCCTTCGTGGATCTGGGCGGTATTGATGGCCTGCTGCACATCACCGATATGGCCTGGCGTCGTGTCCGTCACCCCTCTGAAGTGGTGACTGCAGGTCAGGAAATCACGGCCAAGATCCTGAAATTCGACACCGAGAAAAACCGCGTGTCTCTGGGTCTGAAGCAAATGGGAGATGACCCCTGGATGGGCGTAAACCGCCGCTACCCGCAAGGCACACGCATGTTCGGCAAGATCACCAATATCGCTGACTACGGCGCATTTGTGGAACTCGAGCCAGGCATCGAAGGACTTGTGCACGTCTCTGAAATGGACTGGACCAACAAGAACGTTGCACCATCGAAGATCGTTGCCCTGGGTGACGAAGTCGAAGTGATGGTTCTGGAAATCGACGAAGACAAACGCCGCATTTCCCTGGGCATGAAGCAATGCAAGGCCAACCCATGGCAGGAGTTCGCACAAAACACCAAGCGTGGCGACCGTGTCAAGGGACCGATCAAATCCATCACGGACTTCGGCGTGTTCGTCGGATTGGCTGCTGGCATTGACGGCCTGGTGCACCTGTCTGACCTGTCCTGGAATGAAACCGGTGAAGCCGCTGTC
>JBILKC010000372.1:0-2686 GCA_044376885.1 Hylemonella sp.
TCTGGCCGTTTCCGGAAATGATGTTTTAGCTCCTTTTTTTGTAGCAGGCGTGTGGCGCGACTATGCCCGGCAGACCGGCGCCATCACCATCGATCAGCAGGTTTTTGAGCGACTCACCGGGGACCGGCGCGTCAATGACCTGGCGCTGTGGCTGGACCAACCCGATGCGTCGGACCCCGTACAGCAGGAGATCCGGGACCTGGCCGATCGTTCAGGGCCGGGCAGCGGGCAGCTGCTGGAGTTTGGCACCAGCCGGCAAATCCGCGCGCTGTCCCTGAAGATCTTCGACCGCAGCTTTGCCGTGACCTACTGGCTGCAGGCGGTGGCCATAGGCATCGGGCTGTTTGGGATAGCGGCCAGCTTCAGTGCGCAGGTGCTGTCACGGCGCAAGGAGTTCGGTTTGCTGTCGCATCTGGGCCTCACACGCCCCCAGATTCTGGGCGTGGTGGCCGCAGAGGGCGCCGCCTGGACGCTGATAGGCTCGGTGGCCGGGCTGGCTCTGGGGCTGGCGGTATCGGTGGTGCTGGTGGATATAGTCAATCCACAGAGTTTTCACTGGACCATGGATCTGCTGATTCCCTGGCTGCACCTGCTGCTGCTGTGCGGTGCCGTGATGCTGGCCGGCACCATGACCGCCTGGCTGGCCGGGCGAGCAGCGGCCGGACACGATGCCGTGCTGGCCGTGAAGGAGGACTGGTGATGAATCCGCCCAATGCCCTGCGCCGTGGTCTGCTGATGCTGGGCCTGAGCCAAGCAGCCTGGGGCAATCCAACACCGGGCGCCGCTCCCCAAAAGTTGGCGCTACCCGTCAAAACATTGGTTTTCCCAAGGGATTTTGGTGCTCACCCTGACTTTGGCATTGAGTGGTGGTACATCACCGGCCATGCCAACGCAGGTGCGCGCACGTTCGGGTTTCAGATCACTTTTTTTCGCTCCCGGGTGGCTGCCACACAGGCCATGCGCTCGCGCTTTGCCGCCAAACAGCTGATCTTTGCGCATGCCGCTGTGACCGATGTCCAGGGCAAAAAGCTTTGGCACGATCAGCGCATTGCCCGCTCATCGGGGCTAGCGCATGATCTGGCGACAGCCAGCGAAACCGATACCTTGTTGCGACTCAGTGACTGGTCTCTGAGTCGCAACACCAATAGCTACAAAGCCAAGATTCCCGCACAGGATTTTTCTATCGATCTTGAGTTCACCGAAACCCAAGCGCTGATTTTGCAAGGCCAGCAAGGCCTGTCACGCAAAGGGCCCGACCCGGATCAAGCCAGTTATTACTACAGCAAACCGCAACTCGCGGTGCAAGGCCAGATCACGCTGCAAGGACAGGCCTTCAGGTTCAATCAAGCCGGCTTGGCTAAAACAGGGTTAAGCCCAGGCGCGGCCTGGCTGGACCATGAATGGAGCCAATCGCTGCTACACCCCAGTGCGGTCGGGTGGGACTGGATAGGCATGAATCTGCTCGATGGCAGTGCCCTGACCGCTTTCCGGCTCCGCACGGCCTCAGGCGGGTCGGTATGGGCGGGTGGATCCTTCCGCCAGGGCTCGAGCACGCGCGATTTTCAGCCGGGTGAAGTCATTTTTACGCCCTTGCAGTCCTGGAAAAGTCCGCAAAGCGGTACCAGCTATCCGGTGCAATGGACGGTACAGACCCCGAAAGGTACTTTTACCGTCAAGGCGCTGCTGGATAACCAGGAGCTTGACAGTCGCAACTCCACCGGCGCCATTTACTGGGAGGGTCTGAGTGACCTTTTCAACGATCAGGGCCAGCGTGTCGGGCGGGGTTATCTGGAAATGACGGGGTACGGCGCACCGTTGCGGCTGTGAAGATCGCCGATACTTCCGGTATGAGCACCCGTCATAAGTCTGATCGCCCCCAGTCCAGCAACCCCAAGTCCCTCAGCGGACTCCTGCCATTCCTCAGGCCTTACCGGCTGAAAATTGCTCTAGCCATCCTCTTTTTGGTACTGGCTGCAGCCGCCACACTGGCTTTTCCGGTGGCTTTACGCAGTCTGATTGATGGCGGTCTGGTGCCGCAGGACCGGGGCCAGCAGGCCTTGGCACTTGGCGACCACTTTGCCGCCCTGTTCAGCGTCGCTGTGGCCTTGGGCGTTTTCTCGGCGTTTCGTTTTTATCTGGTGAGTTGGCTGGGCGAGCGGGTCACGGCTGACCTGCGCAACGCGGTCTACAGCCACGTGCTGCAGCAGAGCCCGGAATTTTTTGAAACCACGCAAACCGGTGAGGTGCTCTCACGGCTGACCACCGACACCACACTGGTGCAGACCGTGGTGGGCTCATCACTGTCCATGGGTTTGCGCAATGCGGTGATGGGCATCGGTGCTTTGAGCATGCTGGTCTGGACCAACCCCTGGATCATGTTTCAGGTGCTGGGCGTGCTGGTACTCATTGTTGTTCCCAGCGTGTGGTTCGGGCGGCGGGTGCGCAGACTATCACGCGCCAGCCAGGACAGGATGGCCGATTCCAGTGCCATTGCCGCTGAGGTGCTCAATGCGATTCCTGTGGTGCAGAGCTACACGGCCGAGGCCCGTGAAGCCGACCGCTTTGATGCCTCCACACAGAATGCCTTCAAAACAGCCAAGCGGCGAACCCTGGCACGGTCAATTCTGGTGGCCTTCATCATCATTGCAACCTCAGGTGCCTTGCTCTGGGGCCTGTACCAGGGCAC
>JBILKC010000098.1:0-8991 GCA_044376885.1 Hylemonella sp.
TCGAGGGTTTTTTCGCGCGCACGCAATATCAGCAAGGCCAAAATGCCGCTGGCGATGAGCCACATGGAGACGTGAATGGCTTTTTGTGAAATGGCATAGGTGATGCTGGAATAGGTCAGCCATGCGCAGGCGGCACAGAAAATCAGGGGCAGCACGGGGTAAAGCGGCACTTTGTAGGGACGCGTGGTGTGCACATCTGTCTGTCTCAACCACAGCACGGCCAGCCCAACCAGGAACAGGAAACCCCAGAACACGGGGGCAGTGAATTCGACCATGGCAGAAAAACCGTCGGCTTCTTGGGTGCCCAAGGCAATCAAGCCCGTGCTGATCAGGGCCTGCAGGGTCAAGGCTTGTTTGGGGCTGCCGATGTCCAGTTGCCATTGGCCCAATTTGCGCAGGGCTTTCCAGTCGCTGCCAACTGCAAAGTTGGTACGAGCGCCGACAAACATGGTGGCGTTGATGCTGGTCAGCGCAGCAATGGCCACAAACAAGCCAAGTGCTTTTTGCGCCCAAGGCCCGAAGGCCAGACCCAGCAGATCGCCGGCGGCGGTTTTGCTTTGGCTCAAACCATTCAAGCCCAGGCCCAACAGCAAGGCCGTGTTGACCAGCAGGTAAGTGACCGTCAAGGCAAGCATGCTGGCCAAGATGACCCAGACCATGGTGCGGGGTCCCCCCTTCACTTCGGCCGAGATGTAGGCGGCTTCGTTCCAGCCGCCAAAGGTCAGCAAGACAAAGACCAGGCACAACCCCCATTGCGCTGGCGCCGGCGCTTGTGCAAACCACTGGATGGTGCCTGAGGCCGGGGCATCGACCCAGAAGCCTGCCGCGACAACGGCCAGCAAGCCAATGATTTCGGTCAAGGTCAACCAGTTTTGCATCCGCGAAGAGGCTCGGATGCCGGCCAGGTTGACCACGGTCAAGACAACCACAATGAGCAGTGCCCAGATGGCACTGGAATAAGCGCCCAGGTTCAGCAGGGTGCTCATGTAATCGCCAAAAACAAAGGCCAGCAAGGCGATGGAGCCAGTGTTGATGATCGTGGCGCGCGACCAGCCGTAAATGAAAGAAATGTTGCGCCCAAAAGCCCTGTGCAGGAAATGGTAGTCGCCCCCCGCGTTGGGGTAGGCCGTGCAAAGTTCTGCATAGCAAAGCGCCCCCACGATGGAGATCAGCGCGCCGGCCATCCACAGCACCAGCGCCCAGCCGGCATCTCCGCTGATGCCGGCCACCAGTGAGGGGGTTTTGAAAATGCCGGCTCCAATCACGATGCCCACAATCAGCGCCACGGCGGAAAAGGGGGGCAGCAGGCGGAGCATCTGGGCGGGGGTGTGGCTATCGGGTTTCATTTGGACCGTTCAACTCGTTGCGGTGTTACTGATGCGTTTCAAGGTCGGATGATTTCGACAGGCGTTTGCGTGTACTCAGAGACAACCGTGCCCGTGATGCGGCGACCTTCTACAAGGCCAGAGAAGGCGTGCAGCTTCCGGTCCGGGGTGGTGAATTGAAACTTGACCTCATCGCCACGCAATTTGGCGCCGAGCAGGGCGGTGGTTTGGCCGCCACGGCTGAGTACCCCACCAATGTTTTGAAAGGATTGACTCATGCTCAAGCGCGCGGGCCCGCCATCCAGCCCGGTCATCACCCAATCGCCCTCAATGGGCGCGGGGACCACCCAAAAATAGCCCTTCGCACTTTGCTCCGATATGGTTTCGTCAGGCTCCCAGTCCCCCATCGTGAAAGCATGCGAAACCACCCGGGTGCCGGGCTTCATTTTGAGCAAGGTGGGGCGAAGCTTCAAGTTCAGGTGAGGCAACAGGTACAGGGTGACCACGGTGGCAGAACTGAAGTCTTCTTGAAAGATGTCCCCTGTGATGATCCGCACTTTGTCGTTCATGCCCGCCTCGGCCACTTTGCGCCGGGCAAATTGGGCCATGTCGGGGTTGAACTCTATGCCCACCGACTGCGCACCGTATTTGCGCGCTGCCGTGATGGCGATGATGCCGTCGCCAGCACCCAAATCAAACAATCTGTCTTTGTCAGTGACCTTGGCAGCGGTGAGCATTTTGTCGATCAGCACTGGAGGGGTGGGGATCCAGATCACATCTTTCCCGGCTTGTCCGCGCACGGGCTCGTAAGCCGTTGTGGCGGCTTGGGGGCTGGCCGCTTTGCTGTCAGGGGCGGCGGTGGTGGACGAGCAGGCCACATTCAACCAGCCGGTCAGCAAGATGGGCAACAAAACACGGGATAAGGTCATGGTCGACTCCTGATGAGGTGCGTTGGGAGGGGCCCTGCAGGTCTGAGCACAGCGCCCACTTTGTCAACACATAAGATTAATCATTTTTTGCATTAATTTTTTTAACGAATTGTTTTTTTTTGCCGCATGGGTGTTTACCCTTGATTCGATCGCTATGGCGTGGATCGGGCTGCAGCCATGCGCTGTTAATTGTGAATAAACACAAATTCAGCTGATGCGCAAACGCATCCTGCGCGGCTTTGTCGGGCGGGGTCTGCTGGAGGGTTTCGAGGCTAAAGAGATGCAGGCCTACCGCCAAAGCGGCTTCTCGTTGGACACCAGAGTGTGCATACCCGATGTCGATATATCCAGCAATCTCGGCATTCTTGTTCCGGCAGGTACGCCTGCCGCTATTCTTGACCGCCTCAATTCAAGCCTCAATCGAGCACTCGCCCAAGACGAGATCAAAGCCAGGTTGTCAGGGCTCGGACAAATGGCGGTTCCTCGCTCCAGGGCTGATTTTCAGCGCACACTAACAAACGATGTTCGACGCTACACGAGCGTCGTCAAAGAAGCAGGAATCCGAATAGACTAAATTCTCGGCTCAGCCATTAACAAAGCAATTCAACCCGGGATGATTCAATAAAGGGCGTTAGCCTCAACGCCACATTTCATCTGACGCCAGATAAATTCACGTTCTACGTTTTGGTTTGATAACGCGGCTCTTGTTGGTGGCCTTCCTGACGGTTTTTTTAACCACATCTTTAAGCACATGAATCGGCGACTTGGGAGCCCGGACAGAATCTGAAGTGCCTCTGCGGCCATTGCGTTTGGAAAAACCATTAGGCGCAGATTTTTCTAGACCGTCTTGCAAGTCTTCATCTGCAAACATACCCTTGTCTTTGTGATTTCGGATCAATGCGGGCTCACCATCTCGCATCAGCCGAAAATCAATTCGGCGACCATCCAGGTCAACCCTGCTCACCTGAACCCTCACACGCGAACCAATCGCGTAGCGAATGCCCGTGCGCTCGCCACGAAGTTCCTGGCGTGTTTCATCAAAGCGGAAATATTCACCGCCAAGTTCGGTGATGTGGACAAGCCCCTCGACGTACATCTCATCCAGAGTGACAAAAATGCCAAAACTGGTGGCTGCAGAGACCATGCCACCGTACTCCTCGCCAAGATGCTCCTTCATGTACTTGCATTTGAGCCATGCCTCTACATCACGACTGGCCTCGTCAGCACGCCGCTCATTGGCGCTGCAATGCAAGCCGGCTGCTTGCCAAGCCAGATCTTCGGCACTGGCTTTTTTTGGCTTTTGTCCCGTATCTTTTGCGCGTGCAGCCTGGTTTTTCTCCAGACGGCGGGATAACTTGGCATGTGCTTCGCCCGGCGTGGGTAATACCGGCAGGTGGTAGCGGGTCTTACCGAGAATAGCCTTGATGACGCGGTGCACCAACAAGTCGGGGTAGCGACGAATCGGGCTGGTGAAGTGCGTGTAGGCATCAAAAGCCAAACCAAAGTGACCGCTGTTAATGGGTGTGTAGATCGCCTGTTGCATGGACCGCAGCAACATGGAGTGAATCTGCTGGGCATCCGGGCGGTCCTTGGTCGCTAGTGCAATGGCCTGGAATTCACCAGGGGAAGGATCGTCACTGATCGTCTGAGACACACCGCTGGCCTTGAGGTAACTGCGCAAAGTCTCGTTTTTCTCAGGGGTCGGGCCTTCATGCACCCGAAATAGTCCTGCATGCTTGCTTTGCCCAATAAAGTCGGCACTGCAAACATTGGCGGCGAGCATAGCCTCCTCAATCAGGCGATGGGCTTCTGTCCTTGTACGGGGCACGATTTTTTCGATCCGTCCACTTTCGTCGCAAATGATTTGCGTCTCGGTAGTCTCAAAGTCCACAGCACCACGCTTGGCCCGCGCAGACAACAAAGCCCGGTAAACCTCATGCAAATGCAACAGATCGGGAACGCGTTGTTTTCGTTTGGCGGCCTCAGGTCCATGCGTGTTGGCCAGGATGGCAGCGACTTCTGTGTAGGTAAAGCGGGCATGGCTCCACATGACAGCAGGATAAAACTGATAGGCACTGACCTCACCCTGCTCGCTCACAAACATGTCACAAACCATGCAAAGCCGCTCTACCTCCGGGTTGAGAGAACATAGACCGTTGGAAAGTTTCTCGGGCAACATCGGAATGACACGGCGCGGGAAATAAACGCTGGTGGCCCGCTCATAGGCATCAATATCGATCGCAGAACCGGTTTCCACATAATGACTCACATCAGCAATAGCGACCAACAATCGCCAACCTTTCACCGCCGACTTGCCGCGGCCCGATACCGAAGGTTCGCAATAGACGGCGTCATCAAAGTCGCGCGCATCTTCACCATCAATCGTGACCAGGGGCACATCGGTCAAGTCAATGCGGTTGCGTTTGTCAGGTGCCAGAACCTTGTCTGGCAGGGTCCTTGAGAGCGCAATGCAGGCCTCGGAAAACTCATGGGGGACGCTGTACTTGCGCACCGCAATTTCAATCTCCATTCCCGGGTCATCCATTTCGCCAAGAACTTCTTTTACACGACCGACCGGCTGACCGAATAAAGCCGGCGGCTCAACCAGTTCAACCACGACGACCTGGCCGGGCTTGGCTGATCCTGTTGCACCCTTGGGAATGAGTACGTCCTGCCCGTAGCGCTTGTCTTCCGGAGCAACGAGCCACACGCCACTTTCGTGGAGCAATCGTCCGATGATGGGCTGTGCAGGCCGCTCGGTGATTTCAACCACACGCCCCTCAGGCCGGCCCTTGCGATCACTGCGGACTATCCTTGCCTTGACGCGGTCTTTATGCAAGACCGCCCGCATTTCGTTGGGCGGCAAATAGATATCAGCTTGACCATCGTCGCGGATAACAAACCCATGACCATCCCGGTGACCCTGGATGGAACCCTCAATCTCGTCCAGCGTAACGCTGGTTTTCTCTAAATGTTTGATACAATTCTCTCTTTCCTGAAAGCCCAGGTGGCGGAATTGGTAGACGCACTAGTTTCAGGTACTAGCGAGTAACTTCGTGGGGGTTCGAGTCCCTTCCTGGGCACCAATTCTGATAAATCCCCAAATTTTCTCCAAAGCCGTTGAGTCATCAGCGGCTTTTTTATTTGCAAGTCCGTTATCCCTTCAAACAGGTTGAGCAATCAGGTCATGCCCCTGAGTGCCAACCACCAAAGCCCGCGTAAATTCACCGACTTTGAGGGTTTTACTGACTTTCTGGGGTGGCAGCAGATGCACGGCACCATCAATTTCCGGTGCGTCAGCATAAGTGCGACCCAGCCCACCCTTTTTGCCCATGCCGGGGGCTGAATCAACCAAGACCTGCATGGAAGCGCCCATGCGCTTGCGCAGCTTTGCGATGGACACTTCCTCGGCAACGGCCATAAACCGGGCTCGACGCTCTTCACGAACTTCTTTTGGCAGCATTCCTGGAATGTCGTTTGCCACAGCCCCTTTAACCGGGCTGTAGGCAAAGCAACCCGCACGGTCGATCTGCGCTTCACGAACGAAATCCAGCAGATGCTGGAACTCGGCTTCGGTCTCTCCAGGAAAACCTGCGATGAAGGTACTGCGAACCACAATTTCGGGGCAAACCTCGCGCCAGCTTTGAATGCGCTCAAGATTCTTCTCGCCACTTGCCGGGCGCTTCATGCGCCTGAGAACATCGGGATGACTGTGCTGCAGCGGGACATCCAAATAAGGCAACACCTTGCCAGTGGCCATCAAGGGAATGATCTCATCCACAGATGGGTAGGGATACACATAATGCAAGCGTACCCAAGCGCCAAAAGGCTCGGCCATGTCAGCCAAGGCCTGAACCAGTTCGAACATGCGTGTCTTGATGGGTTTGCCGTCCCAGAAACCAGTTCGGTACTTCACATCGACACCATAGGCGGAGGTGTCCTGACTGATCACAAGCAGCTCTTTAACTCCCCCCTCAAACAATGCCAGCGCCTCTTTAAGCACATCGCCCACAGGCCGGGACACCAGATCGCCGCGCATGGAGGGAATAATGCAAAAGGTGCAACGGTGGTTACAGCCTTCGCTGATTTTCAGGTAAGCATAGTGAAGTGGCGTTAATTTGATACCCGCAGAACCAAACGCATTGGGAACCAGATCAATAAACGGATCATGGGGTTTAGGGAGGTTGGCATGCACGGCATCCATCACTTCCTGCGTGGCATGCGGACCGGTGACAGCCAGAACACTCGGGTGCATCTGCCTGACCAGATTGCCACCGGCCTCACCTTCTCTGGAGCCCAAGCATCCCGTGACAATCACCCGGCCATTCTCGGCAAGAGCCTCACCTATGGTGTCTAGACTTTCCCTCACTGCATCATCGATAAAGCCACAGGTGTTGACAATGACGAGGTCTGCGCCAGCAAAAGTTTTTGATGTCTGGTATCCCTCAGCACTGAGCTGAGTCAGTATCAACTCTGAATCTGTCAGGGCTTTAGGGCAGCCAAGACTTACAAAACCGACTTTTGGCGCAGAGGTTGGCGATATGGTTGGGCTAGGGGTCAGAACTTCACTCATCGCCGTATTGTCCCCTGATTTCGCCTGAAATCCAGGCAACTCAGACCAGCGGGACTAACGCTTAAGCCCAAAGGACTCAAGCATTTGCTCGGTTTGCTTTTGCATTTGTTCTTGCATTTGAGAAAAAAGCACTTTCGACTGCTCAAGGTTCTTGTTCAGAATATCCTGAAGAACAGGCGGCTGCAAGGTCATGAACTGAGTCCACATCTCGGGGGTGAGGCCCTTGGACTGCTGGGTAAGCTGGGTCTGAACATCTTGAAGGGTCTGGATATTCTTTTCCAGATAGCCTCCCATAAAACCCTGCATCGCATGCCCATAAAAACGGATGATATTGGCCAAAACCGCCGAGGTAAACATGGGGCTCCCGCCGGCTTCTTCTTCAAGAATAATTTGCAGGAGAATGCTGCGCGTAAGGTCTTCACCGGTTTTTGCATCCTGCACCATGAAGGGGTCGTTAGCCATCACAAGTTGACGCACTTCAGTCAAGGTGATGTAGGTCGAGGTGTTCGTGTCATACAAGCGCCTGTTGGGATACTTTTTGATGACGCGGGGGGCATCGGGGTTAGCACTGGCAGTCTTGCTTTTCATGGCTCTCCAGAGAGATGATCTTGTTTCGTCTCATTCTAGTGACAGCATAACCCAGGTGACCCAAGGTTTTCCCTGATAAATACAAAGGCTGTTCTTAGTCCTAATTAGGCATAATTTTGGCCTCTAGCCCAATAAATACCTGCTATACATGCTCCTAAAATAATAGTATTTAATTCAAGTGAAATACCTCAGCGCATATCCCGAAAGCTTGCAATCGCAAGTGTTGCAACTTCAAAGCCAGGACAAACTGGGGGACATGCTGCTAAAAAAATACCCCCGCATGCACAGCGTTCGCACCGACAAGGCGCTGTACGACTACGTGATGGCGCTTAAAAACGAGTTCATGCGCAGCTCGGAGCCACTGTCAAAGGTCGCGTTTGACAACCGCTTGCAAGTCATTACCCACGCCCTGGGCACGCACACGCAAATCAGCCGGGTGCAAGGCAGCAAACTGAAAGCCAAACGCGAAATCCGTGTAGCGTCGCTGTTTAAGGAAGTACCCGACGAATTTTTGCGCATGATTACTGTTCACGAGCTGGCCCATATCAAAGAAAAAGAGCACAACAAAGACTTTTACAAACTCTGTACTTACATGGAGCCGCAATACCACCAGTATGAATTTGACTTGCGTGTGTACTTGACGCATATGGAGGCGAGTGGCAAGCTGGCTTGGCCTGGACTTGCGTCGTAAGCGGTTTGTGTTTAACTGTCAAAAAAATCGTTTACCAAGGACTACGAATGAAGCCGTTTGTATTTTGTTACTTAGCCATTCTCGTTTTTGCTTGTGCACCAAGTCGGTCTCTAGCGGGTGATAACGCATTCAACCCGACCGACGATAAACCTGCTTCTTTCTTGTCAAAAACAAGTCTGATGATTTTCGGGTTTTCGTATCACACCGACCGTGAAGGCGTTAAGAAAGGTCGCTCCGATAACGAAGTTAATGCCGGGCTGGGGCTGGACTATGAATTTCATGAAGATGGTCGTGGTGTGGCCACCATACAAGCTGGCATCTTCAAGGATTCGGGCAGCAATTGGGCCAAGTTCGGTGGCGTTGGCTATGGATTCAAGTTGTCTGAGCGCTGGCGACTCGGGGCTGATTTGTTGGTGTTTGAAAGCGCCACTTACAACAAAGGATCCATTTTTGTTGCGCCTATCCCCCGTGTCGGATATCGATGGGGGAACGTGCAGCTCAACGCGGTTTATATTCCGCGGCTGATGCCTTATGTCGAATTTGAGGCGCTGGCTTTTTACTTGACCGTGCCATTCAGTAAGTGATGAGAATGAAATCTGCTCATCACAACTTAGCCGTAGCTTACTGAAGCCGTAATGTGTCGGAAGGCAAAAAGAGAGCAATGTGGACGAATCTGAGTTGGCGCTTTATCCCCTGCCACCAGAAAAAAGAAGATCCATCAAATCCAATGGTGTAGCTAAAGATGAAGCTAATGTAATTGCCCTCTCCTCAGAATGACTAAGGGGTTAGTCGGTGTACCCGGCTAACCCCCGTCAATATTGGTCGGTGTGAAAGGATTCGAACCTTCGACCCCTTGCACCCCATGCAAGTTTTGGTGAATCCAAC
>JBILKC010000373.1:0-2681 GCA_044376885.1 Hylemonella sp.
CATCAGCTGCCATCCCCCCGCGCCCAGCATGCGGGCGGAATCGTCAAGGCTCTGGGGGACCCGTGCGTAACCGCTCTGGATGGACTGCAACGCCACCGCACAAAACCGGATCAGGTAAGCCCAAACAAGGCCCAGCGGTGTCGCCGTGAGGTAGTAACCCACACTGCTTTGAGGAAAAGCAGCCTGCAACCAACCTACCGGCAGAAGCAATCCAACCACGATGACAGCTCCTGGAATAGCGTATCCCAAGCCAGCTATTTGCACCACAATTCGCGTCAGCCAAGCCTTGTTCACACGGAACTGATAGGCCAGCAATAAAGCCAGTCCCACCGCCAGTGCTGCAGTGATGAGGCCCAACCGGATGCTGTTGAAAGCCCAGCCCATGAACCGATCCCAGGGCAGGCTGGAGCCATCAAGTATGAGCGGTCGCAACATGAAAAGCACCGGAGCCATAAAACCCAAGATCAATGGCAGGCTACAAACAGCCCAGGCCAGCCAGAGGTAGCGCCCACTGAGTTCAACAGACTTCGCATCCTCTGCTCCGGCTTCACGTTTGGCGGAAAAACGCATGCGCTTTTGGGCATGGTGATCCAAGCGCAACAAGGCGATTACCAAAATCAGCAGCATCGTAGCCAACTGGGCGGCTGCACGCTGGTTGTCCATGGACAACCAGGCTTTATAAATCCCCGTCGTGAAAGTCTGGATACCAAAATAACTTGAAACCCCAAAATCAGCCAGCGTTTCCATCAGCGCCAGCGCAACGCCGGCCGCTACGGCAGGCCTGGCCAAAGGCAGCGCCACCTCGCGGATGCGCCGGGAAAGCGGGGCTCCCAGAAGACGGGCAGCCTCCATCAAATGAGAAGCGCGCTCGCTCAGGGCCGATCTGGCCAAGAGATAGACATAGGGATAAAGCGTCAACGTGAACACGCAGGCCGCGCCCGCCAGGCTTCGAACCTCAGGAAATACACGCCCTTCGATATTGAGCACGGCGCGAACCGTTGACTGGAAAGGGCCGCCGAACTGAAGGAAATCAGTGTAAGCATAAGCCACCACATAAGCTGGCATGGCCAAGGGCAGCAACAAGGCCCATTCAAAGAATTTTCGACCGGGAAAGTCAAACAATGTCACCACGGTTGCGCAGGACAGTCCGATACAGATCACCCCCACACAGACCATCAGGCAGAGCCAGAAGGTGGTCCAGGCGTAATCAGGCAACACGGTCTGGACCATTTCAAGCAGAATCTGAACGCTGGCAAGACTGCCGGAACCCCAATCGATCCAGGATGTCAACACTGCGAGTACAGGCAAGATAAACACCCCGAGCAGCACCAGGAATAGACAGTTAACGAGACGGCGCAAGACCATAAACAGGCGTTTGATAAAGAACAGACAATGTAAATGAGAATTGTAATCATCTAGAATAGAGGCCATGTTCTTAGAGGTCTCCAAGCTCAAGGTTCAGTACGCCGGGTCTGCTTTGCCTGCCGTATCGGACGTTTCATTTGATCTGCGCGCGGGCGATATCGGGGTGCTGATCGGCCCCTCAGGCTGCGGCAAGACCACCTTGCTTCGCGCCGTGGCCGGCCTCGAACGGGTTACGGGAGGGGAGATCCGGCTTTCTAATCAGGTGGTCAGCAGCACCGAGATGTCTCTGCCGCCGGAATCGCGGCGCATGGGCATGGTGTTCCAGGACTACGCGCTTTTCCCCCACCTCAGTGTGAGCAACAACGTGGGGTTTGGTCTGAATCACCTGCCCAAATCCGAGCGCCTAGGCCGAATCGCTGAAGTTCTGGCCTTGGTCGGTTTACAAGACAGCGCAGCACGTTTTCCTCACGAGCTCTCAGGTGGGCAGCAACAGCGGGTGGCACTGGCCCGAGCACTTGCGCCCAAGCCACAACTGTTGTTGCTTGATGAGCCTTTTTCGAATCTGGATGTGGATTTGCGTGAGCGACTGGCACATGAGGTTCGGGCCATTCTCAAAGCCGCCAACGCAACGGCCCTGTTTGTAACGCATGACCAGATGGAAGCGTTTGCCATCGGTGACACCATCGGTGTGATGCATCAGGGACGGCTGCAGCAGTGGGGCGATGCCTATTCGCTCTATCACCGGCCGGCCACCCGTTTTGTGGCAGATTTCATTGGTCATGGCGTGTTTGCGCCAGCAACCATCCGCGAGGTCAACAAGCACATCGTGGTGCAGACCCCGCTGGGGGATTTGACTGACGTCGCGGAATGCCCCCTGCCTTGTCAATTCAGTTCCGGTGAGTGCGATGTGCTTTTGCGGGCAGACGATATCGTTCACGATGACGATGCCCCGGTCAAGGCTGAAATCATCCGAAAATCATTCCGGGGATCGGAATTTCTCTACACCTTGCGACTTGCAAATGGTCAGCAGCTGATGGCCCATGTACCCAGCCACCACGACCATACACTGGGCGAATGGATCGGAATTCGGGCGCAGGTGGACCATGTGGTGACTTTCAACCGGGCCTGCCCCGTGCGCGACGGCGAATTGTGTCAATTGCCCTGCAATCAGGGGTCAACGCCAGACCCTGTCGCGTTGTCAAACCCCGTCTGACGCAGCTGGACAATCGATTCGCGCAGGTCAGCCGCCCAAGTGCGGCGATCACGGCCCTGTACCCGCTGAAGTTCGCCAAAAATCACGTAAACACACAAGTCTG
>JBILKC010000374.1:0-2675 GCA_044376885.1 Hylemonella sp.
AAACATGTAAAGACCCGCATCAAATTTGGTGGGGTTTTCCATCGCATGGATCGCAATTGGGCGCTGGCTGATGATGGCTTCGTAATCGCCAGGCGCATACTGACAATCCTTGTAGTTGGCGCGGGCACGGTGATCCGATGGGATGGGCGGCATGTCGTCTATGTTGTATTTGCCAAAACGTTCCGGGCGGCGCATCGCCACTTGCCCCTCCAGAAAATCTATCGCCTCGTAGCCGACCATGCTTTTGTCGCCGACTCCCCGGGTGTCAATCCCAGGGCCCATAACACGCCAACCCAGCATTTTGCTGTTGGTATCGTCCACCGGAACGGTCCAGCGAATCATGTGGAAGCGGCTGAAGTGTTTCTTTTTCTTGCCATCCTCGGAGGTGTACGCATGCAAACTCAAATTGGGCAGCACCTGATGCTGCACCCGGATAAACATGTGGTCATCGTCCGCGCGACGTGCACCCGCACCGGCCAAGCCACGCCCGCCCTGCACAGGCACAAAATGCATGTCTGGCGGCACTTCCATGGATGCAGCGCCCACCTCATCAAAGGTTGTGCCTTGGTAATGTTCACCGGTGACCTGGCGTTTGGCGTGTAGCGCCATGGTGTGATAGTTGTCGGCTGAGTTGTCCTGAACCTGCAGCCAGTTGCAATGCTGGAAATTGCTGTAAGGAACCAACTCATCGCCCTCTGCAACCGTGAAATTGCCCTCCCACTCAGGAAATGGCGGCTCTTGCTCGGGCGGACCCATATAGGCGAAAACCAGGCCATGCAACTCAAATGCCTTGTAGGCACCTTGCCGAATGGAGCAGCGATAACGCTCCCCCTCTTCTT
This sequence comes from Hylemonella sp., assembly GCA_044376885.1. Lineage (GTDB taxonomy): Bacteria > Pseudomonadota > Gammaproteobacteria > Burkholderiales > Burkholderiaceae_C > JBEIGE01. Next base: position 840 of record JBILKC010000374.1, read on the forward strand.
CTTCGCCTTGCGGGAAAGGCACCCGCAAACAGGTGCCGTCCACGTCAAACACCATGCCGTGGTAGCAACAGGAAATGCCATGCTCCTGAATCTTTCCGTATTCCAGCGATGCACCCCGATGCACACAATGCGCATGCAACAAGCCGATACGACCGGAGCCGTCCCGAAAAGCCACCAACTCCTCACCCAGGATTTTCAGGAATCGCGGCGTGTCGGTGAGCTCCATGGACATGCACACCGGGTGCCAGAAACGCCGCATGTATTCACCCAGGGGCGTACCCCCGCCAGTTTCGGTGAGTTCCGGGTCATGCCCTGCCGTTTTATTGGTGTAGTAGCCCCCAAATGGCACCAGCTTTTTTTCGGTGGGTGGTGCAGACAGGTTTGACTTTTCCCGTGTGTTCATGAATGGGCTTTCCGTATGTTGAGGGGCTTGGCGATCTAACTCTGGATTCTGTATACAGAGTTTATGGCGATCAGTCCTCTTTTGAACTAGGGTTAACCCTAGGCAGCTATTGCAAGTAACTAAAGCCCTCAACAAAGGGGCTTTAGCCTATTGCGATCTGCTCTCACCTGGAGTGAAAAATCTGCGGTCTCAAGCTGAGGCATTGCTCAGCCCGGTTTACTGTCTAGAAGCGCGAAGGGATTCCAAATACAGCAACTTGGCAGGGGTCGGTCCTTTGGATGCAAGCAATGCGGCGGATTTGGCTTCGCCAGCAGCTTTTTCCATCTTTACCAAGGCGTTCAATTCAATTTGCAGACGAAGTACATCTTCGTCCTTGTCGCCATACCTTGCAGACAATTTCTGGATCAATCTGTACAACTTTTCGGTCTTTTTCTTCATAGATTCCTCATTAGTTGGTCACAAGTATGCAACATAAAACAGGAGCCAATCCAAGTCAAGAGGCTAGTTGACGGCAAATTGGTGAACAGACTGTTGACGCTGATAACTCATGCCAAACAGCTTGACTGCCGCTTGTAGCGACTGGCGCATCAGTGACGCAGATTCCATGTCGGCACGGACCACAGCAGAGTCCACTCTAGATGCCGGATATACGACTGCAGGCGCTCCCCAAAAAGCTAAAACATCAATCAGTCTCTTGCACTTGTGGGGGAGTCCATATACGAGGGGTTAGGCATCACCGCTCTGAAACTGCGAGCTGGGTTCCAAGTACGGCGAAAGCACCAGCGAAGCCGCGGCGCAGCCAAACTTGGACTCGCGCCGACTCAATGACTGCCTTGCGGAAGGAATGAGCAAGCAGGCCATATACAACAAACACGCCAAAGGTCATTGCCATGAACACGGCACTGAGCCCCAGCAGGTGAAGTACTGGTGAGGCAGATCGGGGCGGTACGAACTGGGGCAGGAATGCCAAGAAGAAGATAGTGAGCTTGGGATTCAGGATGTTCAGAAGGAAGGCCTTGGCCACCAAGCTGACTGTGCTTGCCTTTGTCTGAACCTCTTGCACAGCGAATGCCGAACGATCGCGCCAGGTTGCCCAGGCCAGATAGAAGAGATACGCGACTCCGGCGAACTTGAGCACTTGGAAGGCCAGCGCACTCGTGTGCATGACCGCGGCTAGGCCAAGCACCGTTGCGAGTAAATGCGGAAGGATGCCCAGTGTGCAGCCGAGCGATGCGAACACGCTTGCGCGGCGACCTTGGGCAAGGCCCACCGACACTGTGAAGACCACCCCAGATCCCGGGATGAGCACGACCACAAGTGAGGTGATGAGGAATTCAGCTGTGAACATAGTGCATAGGGTCCCTGTGAAGCCTAACGAGGCTGTAAAAAAACCTGATTCTCACAAGCCTGCTCAACGCCTTTTGCGTCGCCTA
>JBILKC010000375.1:0-2669 GCA_044376885.1 Hylemonella sp.
GTGCAACTTAAGGGTTGGGCCCACGGTAATCACTGAACGACCGGAGTAGTCCACGCGTTTGCCCAGCAAGTTCTGGCGGAAACGTCCGGACTTGCCCTTGATCATGTCGGCCAACGACTTGAGCGCGCGCTTGTTTGCACCCGTCATGGCCTTGCCGCGGCGACCGTTGTCAAGCAAGCTGTCGACGGCTTCCTGCAACATGCGCTTCTCGTTGCGGGCAATGATTTCGGGCGCTTTGAGCTCGAGCAAACGACGCAACCGGCTGTTGCGGTTGATCACGCGGCGATACAGGTCATTGAGGTCGGAGGTTGCAAAGCGGCCACCGTCCAGGGGAACCAGAGGGCGCAGATCCGGCGGCAGCACCGGCAGCACATCCAGCACCATCCACTCAGGCTTGATACCGGACTTCTTGAACGCCTCAAGAACCTTCAAGCGCTTGGAGTTTTTCTTGATCTTGAGCTCGGAACCCGTGAGATCGTTGCGCAGCTTCTCAATCGTGTCATCAATATCAATGCTTTGCAGCAAATCCTTGATGCCTTCAGCGCCCATCTTTGCAGTGAACTCATCACCGAACTCTTTGAACTTCGCATCAAAATCATCTTCCGACATGATGCTGAATTTCTTCAGCGGAGTCATGCCGGGGTCGGTAACGACATAGGCCTCAAAGTACAGGACACGCTCGATGTCACGCAGCGTCATGTCCAGCACCAGACCCAAGCGGCTGGGCAAGGATTTCAAGAACCAGATGTGCGCACAAGGTGCGGCCAGGTCGATGTGACCCATACGCTCACGGCGCACTTTGGTCTGCGTGACTTCAACGCCACACTTCTCACAGATCACGCCGCGATGCTTGAGTCGCTTGTACTTGCCACACAAACATTCGTAGTCCTTGATGGGCCCGAAAATCTTGGCGCAAAACAGACCGTCACGCTCAGGCTTGAAGGTACGGTAGTTGATGGTTTCGGGCTTTTTGACTTCGCCAAATGACCAGGAACGGATTTTTTCAGGAGACGCCATGCCAATTTTGATGGCATCAAAATGCTCGTCGGGCGTGAACTGCTTAAACAGGTCGAGTAAAGATTTCATATAAATATTTCCTTCTTAAACAGTTGGCCTTAGGAGCGCTCAAGTTCAATATCGATGCCCAAGGAACGAATTTCCTTGACCAGCACATTGAACGACTCGGGCATGCCCGCTTCAATGGAGTGTTCACCCTTGACGATGTTTTCATACACCTTGGTTCGTCCCTGCACGTCATCTGACTTGACTGTCAGCATTTCCTGAAGCGTGTAGGCGGCGCCGTATGCCTCCAGCGCCCAGACCTCCATCTCACCAAAACGCTGTCCACCGAATTGGGCCTTGCCGCCCAGGGGCTGCTGAGTGACCAAGGAGTATGGACCTGTTGAGCGGGCGTGCATCTTGTCGTCCACCAGGTGGTGAAGCTTCAGGAAGTGCATGTAGCCCACTGTGGTGGTGCGCTCAAAAGCGTCCCCGGTCCGGCCATCAAATAGCTGCGCTTGTGTTCTGGTGGCAGTCAGACCCTTGGACTTGGCGATGTCATCGGGGTAAGCCAGTTGCAGCATGCCGCGAATTTCATCCTCAGACGCACCGTCGAACACCGGGGTAGCAAATGGCACACCCTGGGTCAGGTTGCTTGCCATTTCAATAATTTGGGCATCACTCAGTTTGGAGAAATCTTCTTTGCGGCCTGAACCGTTGTAGATTTTTTCCATAAAAGCGCGCACCTCAGTTGCCTTGGCCTCAGCCTGCAACATGTCGCCGATCCGCTGGCCCAGGCCTTTGGCTGCCCACCCAAGGTGGACCTCCAGAACCTGACCGACGTTCATGCGTGAAGGAACGCCCAGCGGATTGAGAACCACGTCTGCGGGTGTGCCGTCTGCCATGTAGGGCATATCTTCGACCGGAACGATCTTGGAAACCACCCCTTTATTGCCATGGCGACCCGCCATCTTGTCGCCGGGTTGCAGGCGACGTTTGACAGCAAGGTAGACCTTGACCATTTTGAGTACCCCAGCCGGCAACTCATCACCCTGCGTGAGTTTTTTACGCTTTTCTTCAAAAGCCAGGTTAAAGCTGTGGCGTGTTTGCTCGAGCGAGTTTTTGATACTCTCGAGCTGGGCAGCCACTTCTTCATCTGCCGGGCGAATATCGAACCAATGGAATTTCTCGACAGAAGCCAAGTAGGCTTTGTCAATTTTGGAGCCTTTTGCAAGCTTGTTTGGACCGCCATTGACGGCCTTGCCTGTCAACAGTTTTTCGATCCGGTCAAATGCGTCAGCTTCAACAATGCGCAACTGGTCGTTCAAATCCAGACGGAAACGCTTGAGCTCGTCGTCAATGATCTGCTGAGCACGTTTGTCCCGAACAATTCCCTCGCGGGTAAAGACCTGGACGTCAATCACAGTTCCCTGCGAGCCCTGGTCGACACGAAGCGATGTGTCTTTAACGTCACTGGCCTTCTCACCGAAAATTGCACGTAGCAATTTTTCTTCAGGCGTGAGCGTTGTTTCGCCTTTGGGAGTGACTTTGCCTACCAGGGTATCACCCGGCTGGACTTCAGCGCCCACGTAAATGATGCCCGACTCATCCAGACGATTGAGCTGCTGCTCGCTCAGGTTCGGAATATCACGGGTGATCTCTTCCGCACC
>JBILKC010000376.1:0-2667 GCA_044376885.1 Hylemonella sp.
ACAAAGACTACAACGCTGCCTTTATTGCCAACTACAAAAAAACCACCGGCAAAGACGTCAAGGTGGATCAGGCGCATGGGGGTTCGAGTGCCCAGGCCAGGGCAGTCAATGACGGCCTGGACGCCGATGTGGTCACCATGAATACCACCACCGACATCGACTTTCTGGCCGGAACCGGCGTGGTCGCCAAGGATTGGGTCAAAAAATTCCCCAACAATGCGTCACCCACCAGTTCCACCATGCTGTTTTTGGTGCGCAATGGCAACCCGAAAAACATCAAGGACTGGGACGACCTCATCAAACCCGGAATTCAGGTGATTGTGGTTAACCCCAAGACGGGCGGCAATGGCCGCATGGCTTACCTGGCGGCTTGGGGTTCGGTGCGCAAAAAGGGCGGAACCGATGCCCAGGCAGCCGAGTTTGTCGGCAAGCTTTATAAAAATGTGCCGGTATTGGCCCGCGGCGGACGAGATGCCACCACCATCTTTTTACAGCGCAACATTGGCGATGTGCTGGTGACGTTTGAGTCCGAAGTGGTGTCGGTGGACCGTGAGTTTGGCGAAGGCAAGGTGGATGCCATACACCCCAGCAGCAGCATCGTGGCCGAGAACCCGGTGGCGGTGGTCGAGCGCACCGTGGCCAAGAAGGGCACGGGGGACCTGGCCAAAGCCTACTTGGATTACCTCTATTCCGAGGAGGCCCAGGAAATTGCTGCCAAACACGCCCTGCGCCCGCGTTCCCCAGCGGTACTCAAAAAATACGCCAATACCTTCAAGCCGATTCAACTCTTCACCGTGAATGAATACTTTGGCTCCATGGCGGAGGCGCAAAAAGTGCACTTCAACGATGGCGGACAGTTCGACAAGTTCTATACCGTGAGATGACCAAACGGCCTCTGGGGGAGCGGCAGCACCAGGCCAACTGGCCTGGTTGACCTGTTACCTCAGTCCGGCTTGATGTTTCGTTCTTTGATAATGGCAGCGTAGCGCCGGTTGTCACTTTGCATGATGGCAGTGAGTTGCGCTGGACTCATGGGAGACGGTTCTGCGCCGATGTTGGTGATGGCGGCTTTGACGGCTGGTGCACTCAAGGCCTGGTTGATTTCTCGGTTAAGGCGCGCGATCACATCAGCAGGCGTGCCAGCAGGTGCATAAACCGAATGGGTGGTGCCCGCATCAAAACCCTTGAAACCGGCTTCATCGAGTGTGGGCACATCGGGAAACAGCGAAGCGCGTTGCAACGTGCCCACGGCCAGCAGGCGCAAGCGACCTGACCGAACATGAGGAAAGGCAATGCCAGGGTCCATGGCGTAATCAAGATGGCCAGCCAGCAAGTCCTGTAGGGAAGGCGCAGCGCCCCGGTAAGGAACATGGACAGCGAAAACCCCGGCTTGACTCTTGAACATCTCTCCAGCAATGTGCAGGGAAGATCCGCTGCCCGAACTGCCGTAGGAGAGCTTGCCTGGGCGGGCTTTCATGTAGTCAACCAGTTCCTTGACAGTCTTTGGCGGTAAGTCGGCCCGGCTGACAAGAAATACAGAAAGGCGGGCAATGGCAGCCACAGGCGTCAGATCACGGTTGACATCAAAAGGCACTGCGTTGATCAGCGGACCGATCGAGATGGTGCTGCCAGCGGTAACCAGCAGGGTATGGCCGTCGGCATTGGACTTCACCACGGCTTCAGCTCCCACATTGCCGCTGGCACCGGCCCGGTTCTCAACAATGACCGGCTGACCCAAGGCCTCTTGCAAAGGCTGCACCAAGGCGCGGCCCACCACATCCGGTGAGCTGCCAGGGGCAAAGTTCACGATCAGACGCACAGGCCGACTTGGCCAGCCTGCCTGAGCCCAGGCCAGGGAGGGTGCCACCATGGCAGAGGCTGTGAATGCACCAGCTTGGACCAGGGTGCGGCGGTTTTTCGAGAATGTGTTCATGGTGGTGAAATTGACGGTGTTGATGGCCAGCTGAATCTAAGTGAAACCAAAAAGACGGCCTAGCTTTGGGGACATCTTTTAGATATCGAAAAATGGCATATCTAAACGCTCTATTGTTAGGAAGTCGATGGCTGCGAGTATCTTTTAACAGTCTTATATATGCATCTCACGCATAAGCAAACAATAACAATGTCGTTTGCAAACAAGTCAGGCGTAATCACAATCGAGCCTTCGTCACTAGCCCGTGACCTTCCCGTGCTCATTCTCATCCATGTTGTTTGCTCACCCGTTTTTTGCTTCGAACCGCCCAAGAAGCCCCAAAAGAGTCTTGCCCGGCTTCAGGCTAACCCTGGGCTTCACGCTGTTTTACCTGAGCATGATCGTGCTGATCCCCTTGTCGGCATTGGTCTTCAAGACCTTTAACCTGACCTTGGACCAATTTTGGGCGGCCGTGAGTTCACCGCGGGTGGTGGCTTCGTATCGATTGACCTTTGGTGCTTCCTTTTTGGCTGCGCTGGTGAATGTGTTCTTTGGTTTGCTGGTGGCCTGGGTGCTGGTGCGCTACCAGTTTCCCGGCAAAAAAATAGTTGATGCCCTGGTCGATCTGCCCTTTGCACTGCCAACCGCCGTGGCAGGCATTTCGCTCACCGCCCTGCTGGCTGAGAACGGCTGGATTGGCCAGATCTTCGAGCCCTGGGGCATCAAGCTGGCTTTCAACCCGAATGGCGTGGTGA
>JBILKC010000378.1:0-2659 GCA_044376885.1 Hylemonella sp.
TGATCAGCGGTGCGGTCACCATGAAGATGATCAACAGTACCAGCATCACGTCAATGAAGGGCACCATATTGATCTCGTTGATGGTGCGCCGTCCGCGCCCCCGGCTGACCATGGAAGGCATGTTTAGCGCCCGGCAGGTGGTTGGGCACCTGCACTGCGTTGAAGGATGTTGGAGAACTCCTCAATGAAAGTTTCCAACTGAATGGCGATGCGGTCAATGTCGCGGGCAAAGCGGTTGTAGGCCACCACAGCGGGAATGGCTGCAAACAGCCCGATGGCGGTAGCAACCAGCGCCTCGGCAATGCCGGGAGCCACGGTGGCCAGAGTGACTTGTTGCATCGAGGCCAGACCGGTGAAGGCGTGCATGATGCCCCAGACCGTACCAAACAGGCCCACATAGGGCGATACCGAGCCGACCGAGGCGAGAAACGAGAGGTTGGTTTCAATCACATCCATCTCGCGCTGAAAGCTGGCCCGCATGGCCCGGCGTGCGCCATCCATGAGCGTTGACGTGTCGGTGATGTGGCGCTCCCGCAGTTTTTGATGTTCGCGCATGCCGCTGGCAAAAATGCGCTCCATCGGGCTGGCTTTGCGGGGATTTTTGTTGGCGGCGGCAAACAGGCCTGTGAGTGGTGTGCCTGACCAGAACTCCCGCTCGAAGGCTTCGTTCAAGGCTTTGACGCGATGCAGTGAAAACAGCTTGCGAAAAATGGCCGACCAGCTGGAGATGGACACACCCACGAGTAGCAACATGACGGCCTGGACCACCCAGCTTGCGTTGAGCACCAGTTGAATGATGGACAGGTCTTGATTCATGGGCAGATTATGGGTTCAGGGTGGTCATAGGTCAGAATTCTTGCATGTTTCACAACAGGCGCTTGAGTCGCGCCACCGCCTCCCGCAATTGCGGCATGCCACTGGCAGTTGAGAAACGGATGAAATTGCCGGCATGAGCGGGCCCGAAATCCCGCCCGGGGGTAACCGCCAGATGCGCATGTTCCATCAGGGCAGCAGCAAAACCCCAACTGTCCATCACAGGGGAGCTGGCTCTGCTGTGATGGCTTATGTTGTCCGTCAGGCGTCCGGCGAGCGTCTGGCAGGCTTGTGAACAATCAGCCCAGGCATAAAAAGCACCATCCGGCATGACGGGTACGGTCAGTCCCAGGTCGTTTAACGCAGGTATGAAAAAATCCCGACGTTCCTTGAATGCCCGACGGCGAAGTTCAAATTCGGCCAGACTTTCGGGCTCAAAGCAGGCCAGTGCGGCATATTGGGCCACGGTGCTGGGGCAGATAAACAGGTTTTGCGCGAGTCGTTCGACCACCGTCACCAAAGACGGCGGCACCACCAGCCAGCCCAAGCGCCAACCGGTCATGCTGAAGTACTTGGAAAAACTGTTGATGCTGATGATGTTCTCGTCAATCGCCAGTGCAGATTGGCTGAACCTCTCATCAAAACTCAAGCCCAGATAGATTTCATCGAGCATGGTGATGCCGTCGTGCTCAGACACGACCTCGTGAATCCTGCGCAACTCACCGGGCTCGATCGAGGTGCCGGTGGGGTTGGATGGTGATGCCAGCAGCACCCCGCGGGTGTTTGGAGTCCAGGCGGCTTTGACCAGCTCGGCGTTGAGTTGGAAGCGATCCTTGGCGCTGGCTGGGATCAGTACGGCTTTGCCATCAGCTGCGCTGGCAAACTGGCGGTTGCACGGGTAGCAGGGGTCGGGCATCAGAATGTCGTCGCCCGTCTCAATCAGCGTCAGGCAGGCCAGCTGCAAGGCTGCAGACGCACCGGCGGTGACCACAATGCGCTCAGCCGCAATGTTGAGCCCAAAGCGGCTGGCATACCAGTCGCTGATGCGTTCGCGTAGCTCAGGCAGACCGGTGGCTGCGGTGTACTGGGTTTTCCCGTCAAGGATAGCCCGATGCGCAGCTTCCTGAACCAAGGGCGGTGCGGTGAAGTCGGGCTCGCCGATGTTGAGAAAAATCATCGGTGAATCGCTATCGGCACAGCGCTTGGCCAGCTGGGTCGCAGCCTTGGCCATCTCCATCACGTAAAAGGGTTCGATCCGCTGTGCGCGAGCCGAGATGTTCATGAACTGCGCTTGCCTGAGTTCCGGTCTGCCTCGACTTCCAGCTGGCGTAATTGAGGCGCCAGACCGTTCAAAATCCCGTTAACGTATTTATGACCGTCGGTGCCGCCGAACTCTTTGGCCAGTTCTATGCATTCGTTCAGGACCACGCGCCAGGGTATATCCAGGCAATGCTTGAATTCATAAGCGCCGATCCACAAAATACCGTGTTCTATCGGTGAGATCTCAGCCATCTTGCGGTCAAGCAGCGGCGTGATGAGCTGATCCAGCGCGCCAGCCTCGGCCACGCAGCCGTGAAGTAACGCGTCAAAGTGAACGGCATCAGCCTTGTTAAAGCCGGCCAGGTCGCGTGTGAACAAATCAATCTCGGCCGTCTCGTTGTGACCGACCAGATGTTGGTATAGGGCTTGCAGGGCAAACTCACGCGAGCGGCTGCGGCTGGATTTGCTGGCGGCTTTGCGTGCGCCGGTGCTGGTCAGGCCCTTGCGTGCCTGTTTCGGTGGTCGTTTTGGATTGACAGACCCAGAAGCGGGCGAGGGCGTTGAAGGCGGGGTGGGGGGCTCAGGG
>JBILKC010000377.1:0-2659 GCA_044376885.1 Hylemonella sp.
ATGGCGCTTTGATACGCGTGGATGTTGAAACACCAATAAAGATGAGAGGCGGCTACTAAATATTCGAGTCACTGGGATTCAATCTCTGCAAAATTTTATGAACTCACCTATACCCCCCCCAAGCCAGACCGACACCAGTGAACTGGCTGCGGCAGTAAGTCGCTTAAACCGTTTGGAGGGCTTCTTGCGGGAAGACCCCAGCAATCAAACGCTACTGATCGATGCATTTGAGATGGCTTTGGCTTGCTCCCAATGGGATCGCGCAAACTTTCATTTGCAGCACGGTCTTTCTTTACAAACCGAAAAACTCGCGTGGGCATTGCGCGAAGGCGATTACTGGTTAGCACAGAAAGACTATGCACGCGCACGACTGGTGCTTGAGGCACTCTATGCCATGGCAGATGTGCCGGCTGAGTTCTTGGAGGTTGTTCTGCACAATCTGGCCTATATCGACTTTCGACAAGAAAACTACGGCGACTGTGTAGCACGTTTGGCCTCTCATATGCAAAAGGATGTCGCTGTCGCCGCTAATACGAGTTCAGTCCATTCCGCGTTGAATCAATTATGGCTTCGTGCCTTGCACCATGCGGGTGAGTTGGAGCGCGCTTTGACTTGGGCGCTTGGCCAGGAACTAAATCGGCATCTTGACTGGCGCGCTGCCGGCGTAGCTAGCCTGATAGCGTTGGATGCCTCTAACCTAGAGCTTGCGCAGCGCTGGGCAAACTTGGCACTTGAAAACAATGGGTCTGAGGAGCGCCAGTTGGAAGCGTTGGTTACCCAATCTTCTTTGGCACTTGCAGGGCGCGACGCCAAGCGCGCCAAACAGTTGGCCCATGAAGCATTGCAAATCAACCCAAATGACGGACGAGCATGGTCAGCACGGGCATTTGCTGAGCTTCTAGCCGGCGCATTTCCTGACGCCAACTTTAGCTTTGCACGAGCGCTTCAAACAATGCCCGCTCACATTGGCACTTGGCATGGCCAAGGGTGGACGCAAGTGCTGCAAAAGAATCTGGATGCAGCCCAAATCAGCTTTGAAACAGCATTGGAGATGGATCGGAACTTTGCCGAGAGCCACGGCGGACTTGCAGTCGTGTTAGCCCTTAAAGGCCAGGCAGAACCAGCGCAAAGACACATTGAGCTTGCGATTAGATTGGATGAAGCTAATTTATCTGGACGTTATGCCCAAGCGATATTAAGCGGGGAAGCTCAAGATGCTGCATCATTGCAGCGCATCGCAAAACGCCTTCTTGGTAGTCGCGCAGCCCCGCTGGGTGGCAAGATGGCCGATTTGATTAGGAATGATGACCAATCAAACTCAAGCGGATAGTCTCTTAACTCTACAATGATTACCATGTCATCTACATCTGGCGCGCCTGACAACTTTAGTGAATTGCTCTCTCAAGGGGCCGCCGCCTTACAAGCGGGCAATCCACAACTAGCCATTGCAGTATGGGGCGAAGCAGCTTTGCACACACCTGCATCGGGCGCGCCTCACTTTTTAATTGGGTCTGCGCTAGCTTCGCAGGGTGAGTACGAAAAAGCAGAAGCCGCATTTTCCAATGCGGTTTTGTTGGCGCCAAACTTTTCTATTGCCCGTTACCAGTTGGGGCTTTTACAGTTCAGCTCTGGTCGGGCGGCGCTGGCCTTGGTGATGTGGCAGCCAATTTTAGAAACCCCAAATCCAACCCTCGAAGAGCAGGCCTTGGCCCTGTTTGTGCGTGGCTATGCAGCCTTGGCGCAAGACGACTTCGTCACCGCGCTTGCCCACTTTAGGGAGGGTATACGAATTAACAATGGCAATGCTGCGGTTTCGGACGATGTGAATATGGTTATCGAACGTGTTGAGCAGTTGTTAACAAATGTAAACACCAACCCAAATGACCTGACAGATGGAAAGCACGCAGTGGCAACCGGAGAGACCGACTCCCATGTACTGCTAAGCAATTATCAAAATAGTAGCAAGCTTCACTAGTCCGCCATGTCGAAATGTTCGTGCTTGTCTGGCTTTGCTCTTCAACAGCATCAGACTGTTAGCGCATTGTTTGCGCTGGGTATTCAAATTTACTGGAATGAGAGTTGACTATGCAGGGCAGGCAGATTTTGGATGACTTTCAGCCAACATGCACAACTCGTGATCAGGCTATTTTTGCAACGAACATTCAGACACTTCTATGGGAAACCAGCCTTGGATTTAATGAGCGTCTGGCGCAACAGTGTTTATCAATATACGAAAACAAAATACAAGATAAAGCGAGTTACCAAGATTATAACCTTTGGCATGAAAGCACTCCCGAACTATCAACGTTAAGGAGTATGTTTGAGCAAGGCATCAAAGGTTATGTTGATACGCACCTTAATGCTGAAGTAATTAAGGATAAATATGATGCGGAGTTACATGCATGGTTGCGTATTGATAGACCGAAGCAAATTATTTCGCCGCACAATCACCTAGGCACGGCAGTTGCTGTAACGTATTACTGTCAAACCGATATTGCTGCACGACGGGCTGCACCTACCGGCTACGGATATTGCGCTGCCTCCCTGAAATAGCCACATGACGATCTGGAGTCCAATAACCCCTGAGAGGAAATTGGACTATGAAGAAGCGATTTACGGAAGAACAGATCATTGGATTTCTGCGAGAAGCCGATGCTGG
>JBILKC010000379.1:0-2649 GCA_044376885.1 Hylemonella sp.
TGATGTTGAGTCGGCTACTGCCTACGCCAAGTCCGTGGTCTTGCCCGGCGCAATCCCACGTCTGGCACATCCGGGCGATCCGACCCCGGATGCCATCCAGATCATCAACGCGCGTGAGCACAACCTCAAGGGCTTGAGCGTCAACATTCCGCGTGGCAAGTTCAATGTCATTACCGGTGTCAGTGGTTCCGGCAAGTCCACGCTGGCCTTTGACATTCTGTTCAACGAGGGCCAGCGCCGCTACCTGGAGTCGCTCAATGCCTATGCACGCAGCATCGTTCAGCCCGCAGGACGGCCGGAGGTAGACGCGGTCTACGGAATTCCGCCTACGGTTGCCATTGAACAGCGGTTGTCACGGGGCGGGCGCAAATCCACGGTGGGCACAACCACCGAGGTCTGGCATTACCTGCGCCTGCTCTACGTCAAGCTGGGCACTCAGCACTGCACCCGTGATGGCGCGGCGGTGGCCCCGCAAACACCTGAGAGCATCGTGGCCCAGCTGATGAAGAACTTTCGTGGCCAGCATATCGGCCTGCTTGCCCCCCTGGTGCTTAACCGCAAGGGCGTGTACACCGAGCTGGCCGACTGGGCACGTCCGCGTGGCTACACCCACCTGCGTGTGGATGGAAATTTTCTGCCCACCACGCAGTTCCCGCGCATCGATCGCTTTAAAGAACACACCATCGAACTGCCCGTGCTCAGCCTGGATGTTCAACCCGCCAATGAGGCTGTGCTGCGCCAGGGGCTGATGACTGCACTGGAACATGGCAAAGGCGTGCTGCACGTGCTCAGTCATCTGGAGGGTTTGCAAAGCGCCATGGCCGATGCCTTGCCCACAGCGGATATCGGGCAGCTCAGCGTTTTTTCGACGCGCAGGGCCTGCCCGGTCTGTGCCACCTCCTATGCCGAGCTTGATCCGCGCCTGTTCAGCTACAACAGCAAGCATGGCTGGTGCCCCGACTGTGTGGGCACAGGTGTCAAGCTCAGCAAGGAGCAACGCAAGCTGCTGGACGATTCCGTGCGCGACGACAGCAGCAAGGGCCGCGAGCAAACCTTTGCCGAACCCGAAGTCGACGACCTGACAGACGCAAGCTGCCCGAGCTGCGAGGGCACACGCCTGAACACGGTAGCCCGTGCAGTGCAGTTTGCCGGTGTGGGCATCACAGACATTGCCCGCCTGAGCGTGAGTGACATCTACCTGTGGGTGCAAACGCTGGGCGAGGCTGGCCGCCTGAGCCTGCGCGAGAGTGACATTGCCCGTGACCTGATCCCCGAGATCAAGAGCCGCCTTGAGTTTCTGGAACAAGTGGGTTTGGGTTACCTCACATTGGACCGAGGTGCACCCACGCTCAGCGGTGGTGAGGCGCAACGCATCCGGCTGGCCGCCCAGCTTGGCAGCAATTTGCAAGGGGTTTGTTATGTGCTCGATGAGCCCACCATCGGCCTGCACGCGCGGGACAACCGCATTCTGCTCAATGCCCTGCAAAGTTTGAGCGACAAGGGCAACACCCTGGTGGTGGTGGAACACGACGAAGACACCATTCGCCATGCCGACAACATCATTGACATCGGCCCGAGTGCCGGCAAGCGGGGCGGTCAGCTGGTGGCCCAAGGGGCTGTGGCCGACATCGAAGCCGCAACCAGCTCGCAGACCGGGCGGTATTTATTGCATGCCATGAAGCATCCGTTTCAAGTTCGCCGTTTGGTGGATGCGCCGGCATCGGACCTTGCAGCCCCGTCCACCGCCAGCCTTGACCCGGGTGCTCGCCTGACCGTGCACGATGCCCGTCTGCACAATTTGCAGCGTGTGACCGCGCAGATTCCGCTCAAGCGTTTGGTCGCGGTGACCGGCGTTTCAGGCTCGGGCAAGTCCACGTTGGCGCGTGATGTGCTGCTGGCCAATGTGCAAATGGCGGTGCAAAAGCGCAGCACACGGGCTGGCCGGGACGCGCTGGACGCGGGGGAGCAGCTGGCCTGGACCGGGTGCGCCGGCGTGACCGGTTTTGAGTCCATCGACCGGGTGCTGGAAGTCGACCAAACGCCCATAGGCAAAACGCCACGCTCGTGCCCGGCCACCTACATCGGTTTCTGGGACACCATCCGCAAGCTCTTTGCTGAAACCCTGGAAGCCAAGGCACGCGGCTATGCGGCCAACCGCTTCAGCTTCAATACCGGTGAAGGACGTTGCCCGGGGTGTGAAGGGCAGGGCATACGCACCATCGGCATGAGCTTTTTGCCCGATGTCAAAGTGCTGTGCGAAACCTGCAAGGGTGCGCGCTTCAACCCCGAGACCCTGGCCGTCACCTGGCGCGGCAAAAGCATCGGTGAGGTGCTGCAGATGGAGGTGGACGAAGCCGTGGCCTTTTTTGCGGCCATGCCCAACATCAGCCACCCCTTGCAACTGCTCAAGGATGTCGGCCTGGGTTATCTCACGCTGGGCCAGCCGTCGCCCACACTGAGTGGTGGCGAGGCGCAGCGCATCAAGCTTGTGACCGAGCTCTCCAAGGTGCGTGATGACATTACCCGGCGTGGCCAGAAAGCACCGCACACCCTTTATGTGTTGGACGAGCCTACGGTGGGTTTGCACATGGCCGATGTGGAGAAGCTCATTCATGTACTACACCGCCTGGTCAATGGTGGCCACAGCGT
>JBILKC010000099.1:0-8870 GCA_044376885.1 Hylemonella sp.
GTCGGGTTTGGACGACCCGTTAAATTTCTCGCTGGCCGAGGCCTGCGAACCAACCGAACCTCCAGCTTGCATCCCAAAGCATCTGCATATTTGGTCAGTGTCGCAAGCGACGGCGAATGCTTGCCGCTACCCGACTCCATTCGCGCTACAGCCGATTGCGTGGTGCCGATCTTTTCTGCCACCTGAGCCTGGGTGAGGCCTTGCTCGGCCCGCGCCTTCAAGAACTCGTCCAAAAGGGAAAACTCATCGGCCAGTTTTTCGTATTCCGCCTTTACCTCAGCATTAGCCAGTGCCTTAGTACGAAGTTGTTTATGCGTCAACATTTTTCCACTCCTTCATTCGCTTGCGCGCAAGTGCTAATTCTTTGGGCGGTGTCTTATCGGTTTTTTTCACAAACTGATGGAGCATGACAATCTTGCGATCCACCAAGGTGCAATAAAACACCCGCCCAATACCTTCCCGGGATTTCAAACGCAACTCGAAGAGCCCCATGCTCATTGCCCGCGTGTGGGGCATTCCTAAATCTGGGCCGAACTCAGCCATGCGATCGGTGCAATGAAAATACCTGGCCAAAATTCCTGGTGGTAACGCCAGCACATCAGCCTGCAACTTTTCATCGTGATATTTGATCTCCCATTTCATGCGAGAAATATAGCACGTTTGAGATAACTGGGCGACGATCGACTGAGGCGATTTGCGTGAAATTTAACGTCAAAGCTGCTTGGCGCGCAGCATGCGCCGCGAAGCGGCATCCTGCTGCTGCGTGTCCGTGCCGAGCGAAAGGTTAGATTCCTGCAAGAACCCAAGCAGCTTTTCCGCGAAGAGCGAGGGCAGCTCTTCAGCCGGGAAATGTCCGCATGGCAAGGGAGTAGTGCGGACATTTCTTGCCCAAGATGCCCAAACTGGAAGTGGGTCGTTGGCTTTCTCGCCAGCGTACCGCTCTCCCCACAAAACAAGGGTTGGACAGTCGATTCGTCGACCGGCTCGCCTGTCAACTGCATCGTGCTCGGCGTCACAAGTAACACCGGCACGATAGTCCTCACATGCCGCATGCACAACGTTCGGGTCTGAAAAGCTTTCCGTATATCGGGCCATTGCTTGCTCTGATATCGCGCCAGAACTTCCCAACCACGACTCGATGAAGTGGCGAATATAAGCCTCCGAATTTTTGAGAATCAGTTCCTCAGGAATAGGCGACGGTTGAGCAAGGAAGAACCAGTGATACATCTTCAGGGCGACGCGGGCATTTACCCTCTCGATGGCTTCGATGGTTGGAATGATGTCCACTACAGAGAGGGTTCTCACCGCATCGGGCGAGTCCAACGCAAGCCGGTAAGCGACTCGGCCCCCTCGGTCGTGTCCTACGACGTGAAATGATTGGTGCCCCAACGAGCGCATCACTCCCAACACGTCCTGAGCCATCTCACGCTTTGAATACGCAAGGTGCGTCTGATCCGAAACCGGACCGAGACTCTCGCCATATCCTCGGAGGTCGGGGATGACAAGTTGGTAGTGTTTGGCCAATTCCGGCGCCACCAAGTGCCACGCGTGATGCGTTTGCGGGTATCCGTGCAAAAGAAGCAACGGCTCCCCTGAACCACCGACTCGAAAGAAAATGTTGGCGTTATTGGTTTTGATGCGATGTGACGTGAAATTTTCGTACATAAGGAATCTAACGTAAAAGTGACCGGTGCCCACTTAAGGAGGCCGTGGACGTGGCCGGACGCTTTTGGGCGTCCACGTTGACTGACAA
Source organism: Hylemonella sp. (assembly GCA_044376885.1). Taxonomy (GTDB): domain Bacteria; phylum Pseudomonadota; class Gammaproteobacteria; order Burkholderiales; family Burkholderiaceae_C; genus JBEIGE01. Next base: position 1,754 of record JBILKC010000099.1, read on the forward strand.
GTTAGCGGTCAGGCGATTCATTTGAAAGAAATCTTCCCAACACCATGCTTGTGAAGAAGCCGAAAAAGAACATGAATCCCGAGACGCCTGCAATACCGAACGCGAATCCATAATTCTTTTCAGAAAACCCGGCTGCAAGCAATACGAGTACTCCAGGGGTGACGGCAAGCACGGAGCCGGCAGCGATTACGCGCCAGCCCCAATGCCTAGCAAGCCAGGCAACGCACGCGCCCATCGCGAAAAAGGCGAGCAGGAAGAACAGTACTAGGTCGAGCCCGAAATAGCTCATCTGAGTGCTAACGTTGGAGGCCAGGCGCAGCCGCAGGTTGTCCGCACTGGGCCGACCTGTTAAACCGGTGCAACGAGAACGCGACTAATTTCCTTGCCATTTACGAAGCAGCTCAGTAACAAAGAACGGCAAGAACCAGCTTGTTGGACGAACAGCCACAATGTCCGCGGAAGTAAAGTCCAGGTTCTCCCGACTGTTCGCACGATCAAGGCTTTCGGTGATGCAAATCCCTTCTTGCGCGTTCACGCCACGTTTTACGCGACCATCCTTGAGTCTTATGTCAACGTAGAAACTGTCCCAATGACACTTGCCGCCCACATCTTTGCGGAATTGCTCTGGGATGAAGATTTTTGTCATAGGCAAGGTTTAACGTAATGTATAGAGCAAAAGCTGCTCAATAAACTGGCCTCTGCTCGATATTCTGGACATCAAAACTCCCTGAAAGTGGCTTGCAGCCTCAATTAGACGCGAGAGCGCATTCGGTATTTGCACTATAGCCTCAACACCGAGAAGGTTTATCAGTATTGGGTTAGGTTTTTCATTCGTTGGCATGGGCGTAATGGGCAAATGCAGCATCCTCGCAACATCGGGGCACCTGGGGTGGAGGCTTTTCTCACCATGCTTGCCACGGAGCGCAAGGTTTCTGCATCCACCCACAACCAGGCCTTGAGCGCTATTTTGTTTTTGTACCGGGAGGTATTGGATATTGAGCTGCCATGGCTCAATGACATTAACCGACCCACCAATAAACGACGCATCCCCAGCGTTTTGACCAAAGAGGAGGTCGCTGGCGTTCTGGCACACATGGATGGAACGACTGCGCTATTGGCTCGGCTGCTGTATGGCACCGGTATGCGCCTCATGGAGACCATGCGCCTTCGCATCAAGGATGTGGATTTCGACCGGCACGTCATCATCGTGCGCGAAGCCAAAGGGGGCAAAGATAGGGTTGTGATGCTGCCTCGGTCATTGGCTCCTGCATTGCGCACTCAGTTGTTGGCGGCGCGGAGCCAGTGGGAGGCTGATAGGGTGGCGCAATGTGGCGGTGTGGAGTCACCTTATGCGCTAGAACAAAAGTACCCCCGCATTGGCCACACATGGGCTTGGTTTTGGATGTTTCCATCTCCTACGCTGTCAATTGACCCTCGAAGCGGCATAGAAAGACGGCATCATTTGTACGAAGATCGCGTCCAGCGGGCGCTTAAAGTGGCCGTGGGGCAGGCAGGTATTGCAAAGCCTGTATCAGTACATACCCTCCGCCATTCATTTGCTACTCATTTATTGCAGGCTGGGACGGACATCCGTACGGTGCAAGAGTTGTTGGGTCACTCCGATGTCAGCACAACGATGATTTACACGCACGTGCTGAAGGTGGCAGCGGGTGGTACCGCAAGCCCTTTGGATTCCTTAACGAACCTGAATGTTTGATTGGGTGCAGTTGCTGCGATACATCCTGTGGCTATTGCATTCGGCAAGCGATAGCCAACGTCCGCTTTTGAACGCTCAGTTTGAACTCCTGTAATTCTGCTTGGGTCTGGTGTACGCACTCGCACATAAGCAGTACGAACTTCCCTACAGTAGTCACGTTGAGTGGCAGTTTTCAGAAGCCCTGAGGAAAAATTGAAGCAAATAAAAAGCCCGCCTTCAAGAGGAGAAGCGGGCTTATGATCAAGTTCCCCGTGGGGAAGACTTGAGGAATTTGGTAGGCGCAATTGGACTCGAACCAACGACCCCCACCATGTCAAGGTGGTGCTCTAACCAGCTGAGCTATGCGCCTGAATTCAGAAGGGGTGCAGTATAGCAGTTCATTTGTGCACGCCTCTTGATCGCCTCCCGTCCGGGGGCCAGCGCTGCAAATCCCTGAGCCATAATCATCAACCGGTTCGCTTGAACCGTGATTCATCGTCAATTCAAACACCCGTTTTCCGGAGATCAATATGGACATTTCAGGCAAGGTTTTCATCGTTACCGGGGGAGCTTCCGGTCTGGGTGAAGGTACGGCACGCATGCTGGCCGCCAATGGGGGCAAGGTGGTGATTGCCGACATGCAGGTTGACAAGGGCGAGGCCATTGCCAAGGAGATTGGTGGCGTTTTCGTCAAATGCGATGTAAGCCAGGAAGCCGATGGCCAAGCCGTCGTGGCGGCGGCGGTTGGGCTGGGCAAACTGATGGGTTTGGTCAACTGTGCGGGTATCGCTCCAGCAGAAAAAACCGTGGGCAAAAACGGGGCTCACGCCCTGGGTGTGTTCAGCAAATGCATCACCGTCAATCTGGTGGGCAGCTTCAACATGATTCGCCTGGCTGCTGATGCCATGAGCAAGAACGACCCCGAGCCCACGGGTGAACGCGGCGTGATGATTTCTACCGCTTCGGTTGCTGCCTATGACGGCCAGATTGGTCAGGCCGCCTACAGCGCTTCCAAGGGCGGCATTGTGGGCATGACCCTGCCAATCGCCCGCGATCTGGCACGCAATGGCATACGCAACATGACCATAGCCCCCGGCATTTTCGGCACACCCATGATGTTTGGCATGCCCAAGGAGGTGCAGGACTCGCTGGCTGCCAGCGTGCCATTTCCTTCCCGACTGGGTACGCCTGCTGACTACGCCAAACTGGCCAAACACATTTTCGAGAACGACATGCTCAATGGCGAGGTGATTCGCCTGGACGGGGCAATTCGTCTGGCACCAAGATAAGCCGCCTGTATGGGCAGGGCGTTTGTGGGTAGGGTGTTTGGCGACTGAGCTACTTTTGTCATAGACATGGCCATTCCGCAAAGCTTTATCCAGGAGTTGCTGGCACGCGCTGATGTGGTTGAAATCGTCGGCCGTTATGTGCAACTCAAAAAAGGGGGTGCCAATTTCATGGGGCTATGCCCCTTTCATGGCGAAAAGTCCCCCTCTTTTACCGTCAGCCCGACTAAGCAGTTCTACCATTGCTTTGGTTGCGGCAAAAACGGCAATGCCATCAGTTTTTTGATGGAGCACGCCGGCATGACGTTTGTGGAATCCGTCAAAGACCTGGCACAGCAATATGGCATGCAGGTTCCCGAAGACGAAGCCAGCCCGCAAGACCGCGCGCGCGCCGCCGAACAGCGTGACAAGCAAGCAACGCTCTCTGAAGTGCTTGAAAAAGCGGGCGAGGCCTACCGCAAGCACCTTAAAAACTCGCCCTCAGCAATCAACTACCTCAAGACACGCGGTTTGTCTGGCGAGGTGGCCAAGCAGTTCGGGCTGGGCTACGCGCCCGAGGGCTGGCGCAGCTTGGCCAGTGTTTTTCCAAGCTATGACGATGCCTTGCTGGTTGAGAGCGGCCTGGTCATTTCATCTGCGGAGGATGACAGCGCAGATGAAAAGCGTTACGACCGTTTCCGGGACCGCATCATGTTCCCCATCCGCAACGTCAAGGGCGAATGCATAGGCTTTGGCGGGCGTGTTCTGGGCGAGGGCACGCCAAAGTATTTGAACTCGCCGGAAACCCCGGTCTTTAGCAAAGGGCGCGAGCTCTATGGGCTGTTTGAAGCCAGAAACGCCTTGCGCGATCAGGGCTATGTGCTGGTTACCGAAGGCTATATGGATGTGGTGGCGCTGGCGCAACTGGGTTTTCCCAACGCCGTGGCCACATTGGGCACGGCCTGCACCCCGGACCACGTGCAAAAGCTGTTTCGTTTCACTGATTCTGTAGTTTTCAGCTTCGATGGCGACGCCGCCGGCCGACGTGCTGCCCGCAAGGCACTCGATGGCGCCCTGCCCTACGCCACCGACGTGCGCAGCGTCAAGTTTCTTTTCCTGCCCCAAGAGCACGACCCGGACAGCTTCATCCGTGAATTCGGCAAGGACGCTTTTGCCCGCTATGTGTCCGAGGCATTGCCGCTGAGCCGTTTTTTGCTGGATGCGGCGCGTGAAGGCTGCGACCTGAACACCGCCGAGGGCCGCGCCCACATGGCCAGCAACGCCCGCCCCCTGTGGAGCTTGCTGCCAGACGGGGCCCTTAAACGTCAACTGCTGGGCGAAATCGCCGAGATGGTTCAACTCAATAGCCGCGAGCTCACCGAGCTTTGGTCGCCACCTGAGAACCGCTCCAAGGCCGACAAATACTCCCAAAAAAATAGCAAAGAATCCAGCTATCAAAAGGGCTACAGCACTAAAAGCACGACATTCAGACCCGCGCCAAGGCTGGGTGGCCGCAGTGTTCCGCTCAGCCGGGCCGACCACGCCACACGGCTGCTGCTGGGCCATATGGCGCACTGGGATTTGTTGTCCAACGAAGACCATGCCATGCTGTGCGCGCTGCCTGCGCCCCACGGGACCCTGATCAGCTGGCTGGAAAGCCAGTTCCACGAACACGGCCCCCAGCCCTGGGCCGCTTTGCGCGAAGGGCTCAGGGACCACCCCGCCGAGGCGCTTGCGCTCAAGCTGATGTCTGACAACGGCATGGACCATGCCAATGAGGCGCAAGAATCGGCTTCCGAGCTGCGCAGTTTGATGAACCGCATGCTGGTCGATCACCTGAAAATTCAGGAAACCCAGGCCATAGAGGCCTCCAAGTCTGACCCGTCTGAACTGTTGCGCTACCGGGAGCTTCAGGCCCGCCGCCGCCAACTGGAGGCGGTGACGCCAAGCCCCTGAAACAAGCCCCTATATTTCAGCTGGTGGAATGGTGGGTATAATCCAATTGTTTTCGGCAAGTGCGACAGCAACACCTCCGGGCCAGGCCAACCGATGAAGCATTTCACAACCGGCCAACTTACCGCAAGGATTGCACACCAAATGTTCGCCCTCCTCCCTTGCCACTGAGGTTTTTCCTTTTACCGTCGCCCGGCGCTGTTTTCAGCGCATTTTTTTGTCTGTCTTTGATGTCCTGAGGTCGAATCATGCCTGCTCAAAAGCCCAAAATGCCTGTCAAAACTGCTGCCAAGCCTGTCGCTCCATCCAAATCCAAACCCAAAGCCACGCCTGTGCCCACTTCCAAAGCCGCTGTCAAAGCCCCCCCTAAAGTCGCCGCCAAAGCCTCCAAACCCAAAGCCAGTGAAGAGCTGGTCGTCAAGAAAAAACCGGGCCGCCCGGCCAAGGCTGTCAGCGCAGAAGCAGCACCTGAGAAGGCCGGTGCCAAGCGGGGCCGCAAGGCCAAAAACGCAGCTACTTCAGCACCCGTTGATGACATGGACATGTCTGACATTGAGGCGGATCTGGCTGGAGAGCCGGTTACCACGGGTGAGAAGGTCAAGCCGCTGCGCATGAAGATCAGCGCAGCCAAAGAGCGCGCCTTGATGAAAGAGTTTGGCTTGGACCAGACCGTGCTGTCAGAAGAAGACATGGCCAAGCGCCGTTTGCGCCTTAAAGCGCTGATCAAGCTGGGCAAGACACGCGGCTACCTGACCCACGGCGAAATCTCCGACCACCTGCCCGACAAGCTGGTTGATGCCGAAACCATGGAAGTGGTGATCTCCATGTTGAACGACATGGGCGTGGCGGTTTACGAACAGACGCCAGACGCAGAAACCCTGCTGCTCAACAACAACGGCCCCACCGCTGCCACTGAAGAAGAAGCCGAAGAAGAAGCCGAAGCCGCACTGTCCACCGTGGACAGCGAGTTTGGCCGCACCACCGACCCGGTGCGCATGTACATGCGCGAGATGGGAACCGTCGAGCTGTTGACCCGGGAAGGCGAAATCGAGATTGCCAAGCGCATCGAAGGCGGCCTGATGGCGATGATGGAGGCCATTTCGGCTTCTCCGGCCACCATTGCTGAAATTCTGCGGCTGGGCGAAGACATCCGCGAAGGCAAGGTCGTCATCACCACCGTGGTGGACGGTTTCTTCAACCCGAATGAAGCCGATGACTACGTTGCCGAGGAAGATTTTGACGAATTTGATGCGGACGACGACGACGACGGCAAAGGCGGCTCCAAGGCGCTGACCAAAAAACTCGAAGAACTCAAGCGCGAAGCCCTGACCCGCTTTGACAAGTTGCGGGATTTGTTCGAGAAAGTCCACAAGATCTACGACAAAGAAGGCTACGGAACACCCAACTACATCAAGGCGCAAAAAGCCTTGTCCATGGAGTTGATGTCCATCCGCTTCACGGCCAAAGCCATTGAGAAGTTGTGCGACATGGTGCGCGCCCAGGTTGATGACATCCGCAAGAAAGAACGTGAACTGCGTCGCATCATTGTGGACAAATGCGGTTACCCGCAAGACCATTTCATTGCCGACTTCAGTGGCCGTGACAAACACAACAACAAGGTCGCCTCCAACCTGCTCAACCTGAAGTGGATAGAGAAACAGGCCGCAGCCAACAAGCCCTGGAGCGCGATCATGGCGCGCAATATTCCGCCGGTGCAAGACCTGCAGCAAAAGCTGACTGATCTGCAAGCCCGCGTTGTGGTGCCTTTGGACCAGCTCAAAGACATCAACAAGCGCATGAACGAAGGCGAATACTCCAGCCGCGCCGCCAAGAAGGAAATGATTGAGGCCAATTTGCGCCTGGTGATCTCCATTGCCAAGAAATACACCAACCGCGGCCTGCAGTTTCTCGACCTGATCCAGGAGGGCAACATCGGTCTCATGAAAGCGGTGGACAAGTTTGAATACCGCCGCGGCTACAAGTTCTCAACCTATGCCACCTGGTGGATCCGTCAGGCTATTACCCGCTCTATTGCTGATCAGGCACGCACCATCCGCATTCCGGTGCACATGATCGAGACCATCAACAAGATGAACCGCATCAGCCGCCAGCACCTGCAGGAGTTCGGCTATGAGCCCGATGCCAGCGTTTTGGCCGAGCGCATGGAGATTCCTGAGGACAAGATCCGCAAGATCATGAAAAT
>JBILKC010000380.1:0-2645 GCA_044376885.1 Hylemonella sp.
AACGGCGGCACCCGAAGTTTGCAGCTCTGAAACCACCGTGTCGAGTGCGTCTGCCTGGACATCCGCCAGAACCAGGTTCATGCCCTCTCGCGCCGCGATGCGGGCTACTTCCAGGCCAAAGCCGGAGCCAGCACCGGTGATGACGGCAGTTTTGCCTTTGAAATCAGTAATCATGGTTTGGACAGCGTTTCTTTGATCTGTAGGTGAGTTAAACCAGCTTGACCAGTTGCTTGCCAAAGTTCTTGCCTTTGAGCAAGCCCATGAAAGCTTCAGGAGCGGAAGCGATACCTTGCGCCACCGACTCTCTGGGGCGCAACTTGCCCGTGCCGACCAGCGTGCCAAGCTCCGTGAGCGCTTGGGGCCAGATCTCCATGTGCTCGCTGACGATAAAACCTTGAACTTTCAGGCGGCTTTTAAGAATCAGCATGGGGTAAGTCATGGGCACGGGCGCGCCATCGTAGCCGGCGATCATGCCGCACACCGCAATTCGTCCGAAGTCGTTCATGCGCAGCATGACCGCGTCAAGCACCATGCCGCCGACATTTTCAAAATGGCCGTCTATACCGTTCGGACAGGCTTCCTTGAGCGCTTTGGAGAGCATTTTGAGATCGTTATGCTCGCGGTAGTCAATGCAGGCGTCAAAGCCCAGCTCTTCAACCGCATACCTGCATTTGTCAGGGCCGCCAGCAATGCCCACCACGCGGCAACCGCGCGCCTTGGCCAGCGCACCATAAGCGCTGCCAACGGCTCCAGTGGCGGCACTCACCGTGACCGTCTCGCCCGCCTTGGGTTCAATGATCTTGACCAGACCGTACCAAGCGGTGACTCCCGGCATCCCCACCGCGCCCAGATAGTGGCTCAGAGGAACGTGTGTGGTGTCTACGGTGCGCAAGGCGCCGAACTGATTGGCATCGACCACGCTGTATTCCTGCCAGCCCCCCATGCCCACCACCTTATTTCCGACTGGAAATTTCGGATGCCGGCTCTCCACCACCTCGCCCACTGTTCCGCCGATCATGACCTGACCCAGCGGCTGCGGTTGCGCATAACTTTTGGTTTCATCCATGCGTCCGCGCATATAGGGGTCCAAGCTCAGGTAATGGTGACGCACCAGCACCTGGCCGTCCTGCAACGCTTCAATGGGTGTACTGATCAGCTTGAAGTTACCTGGGTTGACTTCACCCTGAGGGCGGCTGTCGAGAACAATCTGTTGGTTGAGTTTCATGATGTTTGCCTTTGGTTTGACGTTGATGCGAGAGATCGAATGCGCCCCTGAGTCAGGGCTTAATCGGTGGAAATGACGTTGAGGGGGTTGGCGCTTTTGGGCCCGGTGGGTAGTCGTTTGACGTATTTGAAGGTGCCTGTGGCATGGGCACAGACCTTGTTTTCTGAGTCCACAAGTGTGGCTTCTGTGAAGGCCAGCGTGGCGGTGCGGTGGATCAAGCGTCCTTTGCCGATCAATGCGCCCCTGGCCGGTTGCATGAAACTGGTTTTCATCTCAATGGTGACGACACCCATATCGGGCTGGATGCTGCGCGCTGCCGTGGCCATGGTGACGTCCAACAGGGTCATGCTGGCTCCACCATGGACGACCGAGAAGGAGTTCAGGTGTTCAGGTTTTGGGTTGTAAGTGATCTCTGAATGGCCGTCCTCAAACCGGGTTAACTCGAAACCCAGATGGGTGACAAAAGGTATCTCAACGCCAAAACTCATGAGGCGCCCTTGACGCTGCTGACCCCACCATCAACCGCCAGGTATTGGCCGGTGATGTGTTTGCCGGCATCAGATGCAAACAACAGGCAAATACCTTTGAGGTCTTCGTCGTCACCCAGACGACGCAGCGGCGCATGCCCGGCCAGACGGTCTTCACCATGTGCCTTGAGCGTACCGGCGGTCATTTTGCTGGGGAAAAAGCCCGGGCAGATGGCGTTGACATTGATGTTGAATTTGCCCCATTCACCGCACAAAGTCCGTGTGAAGTTGATCACTGCAGCCTTGGAGGTGTTGTAGGCAATCATGTTCATGCCCGGCGCATTCCCGGCCAGGCCTGCAATGGAGGCGATGTTGATGATGCGCCCGGACTTGCGTGCAATCATGCTTTTTTTGCCGACAGCCTGACTCATGAGGAAATAACCGCGAACATTGAGGTTCATCACCTTGTCCCAGGCAGCGATCGGGTGGTCTTCGGCCGGCGCGCCCCAGGTTGCGCCTGCGTTGTTGATCAGAATATCGATGTTGCCCATGCGTTGCAGCGTGTCATCGACCACCCTGTGGATGTCCTTCTCATCAGCGCAGTCTGCAGCGACCCAGCGGGCGTCGATGCCGTTGGCCTGAAGCTCAGCCACAGCCTGTTCCAGGTCTTCGGCTTTGCGCGAGGTCACCATGATCCGAGCACCGGCTTCGCCCAAAGCATGCGCCATTTGCAGGCCCAAACCGCGCGAGCCACCCGTGATCAAGGCGGTTTTTCCTGTGAGGTCAAATAGTTGTTGTACGGTCCGGGTCATGGGCATTTAAATCAGTTTGAAGGTATTGGGGCAGGCCAGGTTGTCCGCAGGCCTTAGTCTTTGGTTTCTTCCTTGATGCGCGATCGCAGGTAAATCAGCACCACCCCGATCACCACCAGAACGCCACCGCCGGTCTGCAGG
>JBILKC010000381.1:0-2641 GCA_044376885.1 Hylemonella sp.
GGGTTCGGCGATGTTCTTTTTGGACTATGGTTTTCCTGAGCGTGAGTACTACCACCCGCAACGCCATATGGGCACGGTGATGTGTCATTTCCGGCACCAGTCAGACGCTGACCCCCTGTCAAAGGTTGGGCTCAAGGACATCACGGCGCATGTCAACTTTACCGGGCTGGCTTTGGCCGCCCAGGATGCAGGACTGGGGGTGCTGGGCTATACCAGCCAGGCTCGGTTTTTGATGAATGCCGGGCTGTTGCGGCTGATGGAGGCGGCTGCCCTGCCCGAGCGTGTGCACGCCCAGAAACTGATCATGGAGCACGAAATGGGTGAGCTGTTCAAAGTGCTTGGCCTGTGTACCGGCGAGCCTTGGGCGGCTATCGGGTTTTCTGCTGGCGACCGCACGCATACACTCTGAACCATGTTTCGCTGGCTTATCGTTGTTTTTCTGGCCCTGCTGTTGGTCAACTGGTTCACGCCGTTTTTTAAAAAACTCGGTGTCGGTCGCTTGCCCGGTGACTTGCGCTTTACCCTTTTCGGGCGCGAATTTTTTCTTCCGTTGACCACCACCATTCTGCTCAGTCTGGTGGCAGGCGGCATCGCCCGTTTTATTTGAGTGTTGAGGTTTGACTTTATGGATTTATCCCGTTTCCCCCGTCGCCGTTACACCTTAGGTGCCACCCCTCTGGAATTTCTGCCCAACTTCACCAGAGCGCTGAGCCCCGATGGCAAAGGCCCCAATATCTGGATCAAACGTGACGACATGCTCGGACTTTTTCCGGGCGGCAACAAGACCCGAAAACTGGAATTTCTGGTGGCCGATGCACTGGCGCAAGGCGCCGACACCTTGATCACCTGCGGTGCGCCTCAATCCAACCACTGTCGCATCACCCTGGCTGCAGCGGTGAAAGAGGGTTTGAAATGCCGTTTTGTGATTGAAGAACGCGTGCCTGGCAGTTTTCACGAGGATGCCAGCGGCAACCATTTCATGTTCCGGCTGATGGGGGTTGAAGCCTTGACCGTGGTGCCCGCTGGTACACCCATGATGGCGGCCATGGAACAGGTGGCGCTTGAATTGGCGGCTCTGGGCCGCAAGGGCTATGTCATTCCCGGTGGCGGCTCCAACGCGCTGGGCGGTGTACTCTCTCCATGAGGCTGCGATGCCAAGCCCGGCGTCACCCCGGGTATTGCGGCGACGACGCGAACCCTGGCGTCCTTGATCAGTTGACCAATCGCAATGCCAGCGACACCTTGCGCCAGCGCTTTCTCAGAGATGGCTGCCGTGTCCAGAGCGAGCACCCCCGTCAGGGCTGCTTGCAGATGCTGACCCGGTAGCCAGCCATCAATCGCGGCCACGCCTTTGGTCCGGGCAGCACATTCACAGGCCAGCAACATCTCGGAGAATCGCAAGGGCTTACGAATGGCATCGCATCGCTCCAGCAAGTTCACAAGACCCAGGGCGTCAAGACGCAGGCTGTTCTCCACATGCTGCGATTCACGCGCCAGCACAGCCGCCAGCTCGCGGCACTCCATGGGCACACGCAGGCGCTCACACAACTGAGCCATCCGTTGCGTAGGGGTCGTTTGTGTAGGGGGCGTTTTTGCCTTATTGGCTTCAAAAGAATTGGAATCTGACCCCGAATACGCTGATCCCCAATATGCCAGGCAGGCAAACCGCACGCTCAAGGGCGCGCCAAGATCAGCCGAGGTGTCGAGGATGCGTATCAGGGTGGAGCTCATTGCAATTTCTGGCAACAAACGCTGCAAGGCCTGGCAGTCGTGCAGGATTTGCAACATGCGAGAAGGGCGTTTTTGCATCAGGCCGCGGCTGATTTCCTGCCAGACCCGCTCGGCTACCAAATGATCCGCCTCACCCTGGGCCACCATCTGGCGCATCAACTCCAGGGTGTCGGGCGCAACAGAGAAGTCAACCAGGCGCGCCGACAGTCGGGCCACTCGCAGGATGCGCACCGGGTCTTCCCGAAATGCGGGGGTGACATGGCGCAATACCCTGGCCTGAAGATCCTTGCAGCCACCGTAGGGGTCACTCACGTCTTTGGTGTCAAAAGTGCCGTCCGGCCTTTTGTATCTTGAATGAATTGCTATTGAATTTATAGTTAAATCACGACGCGCCAGATCTTCTTCAAGTGTGACCTCGGGTGAGGCATGGACGGCAAAGCCATGGTAGCCACGCTCGGTCTTGCGCTCGGTCCGAGCCAAGGCGTATTCCTCATGGGTTTGTGGGTGCAGAAAAACGGGGAAGTCGCGGCCCACCGGCACAAAGCCCAGGGTGGTCATTTCCTCGGGGCTGCTCCCCACCACCAGCCAATCATGGTCGGTTACAGGCAAGCCCAGCAAGGTGTCACGTACAGCGCCGCCGACCAGGTAAATGTCCATTCAGCTACTTTTCGCTTGTGTCAGCGAGACAAGCGGTAGGGTTCCTCAAAATCGAGAAAGTCATGCTCGTTGAGTGCGCCCTGCATCCAGGCCTGCACACCGGGCAAGGCGCAGACGCGATCCACGTAGGCTGAAATAGCGTCGGGTACTGGCAAGGCATAGGTTTTAAAGCGCATGCAAACCGGCGCAAAGTAGGCGTCGGCCACAGAAAAAGCACCAAATAGCATGGGGCCACCATGCTCGGCCAGCAGAG
>JBILKC010000100.1:0-8805 GCA_044376885.1 Hylemonella sp.
GAGAAGCTGCCGTTAGAACAAAAGGACGTGCAGCGCAACGGCTGGGCCATGGAGTGCCGCATCAACGCCGAAGACCCGTTTCGAAACTTTTTGCCATCCACCGGCCGGCTGGTGCGCTTTGCGCCCCCGGAGCAAACCATGTGGCAAAGCGATATCAACCATCTGTACGGCGTACGTATCGATACCGGGGTGCAAGACGGTGGTGAGATTCCGATGTTTTATGACTCGATGATCGCCAAGCTGATTGTGCACGGCAAGGACAGGCTGGATGCAATCGCAAAGATGCGCGCTGCGCTGAACGCCTTTGTCATTCGGGGGGTGTCCAGCAATATTCCGTTTCAGTCGGCGTTGTTGGCGCATCCCCAATTTGTCAAAGGCGACTTCAATACCGGCTTTATTGCCGAGCACTATTCCAAAGGCTTTGCCGCAGAAGATGTGTCCCACGACGACCCCAATTTTCTGGTGGCATTGGCCGCTTTTGTGCGTCGTAAATCGCGTGAACGTGCGGCGGGTATTTCCGGGCAGTTGCCCGGCTATGCGGTCGATGCGGGCAAGGACTATGTGGTCATCACCCTGAATGCCGGCGGCAAGCACAGCTACGCGCCGGTGCATGTGGATGAGTTTGTTGCCACCTCTGCGGCCGTTCCTGGCACTGCAGGTGGCTCGGCCCTCGTCAAGGTGGGCGCATCGTGCTATGAAATCAGTAGTCATTCACGGCTCAATGACATTGCCGTTTCCGGCACCGTGAACGGTCAACCGTTTACCGCCCAGGTCGAGCGCGGCACGCCGCGCAACCCGCTGGCGCTGCGTGTGCAGCACAACGGGACGCGCATAGACGCGCTGGTGGTGTCCCGGCGCATGGCCCAGTTGCATGCCCTGATGCCGCACAAGGCAGAGCCGGACATGAGCAGTTTTGTCCTGTCGCCCATGCCCGGCTTGCTGGTGGACGTGGCCGTTACTGTGGGTCAGAAAGTTCAGGCCGGCGAGCGGGTGGCGGTCATTGAGGCCATGAAGATGGAAAACGTGCTCTTTGCAGCGGCCGACGGCGTGGTGGGCAAGGTTTTGGCCTCCAAGGGCGACAGCCTGACGGTCGATCAGCCCATCATCGAGTTTTGCTGAGTGGGCGCAAATCTGTCCTGCTTCAGTTTTCCGACGCGTGCATCCATGCCGCATGCTTGGGCGCGCGTTTGGTGCGGCTCCATTCTTCCAGCATCTCCCATTTCACCTGGGAAGCCCGCGCGGTCAGCGCCGGTGTGCTGGTGTCTACCGTCAGTTCCAGCCGGTGGCCATTAGGGTCAAAAAAGTAGATGGACTTGAACAAGGTGTGGTCGGTGATGCCCACCACCTCAATGCCATCGCTTTGCAGGCGCTCCTTGGTGTCTTGCAGGTCCTGCAGGCTATCGACCTCAAAAGCAATGTGTTGCACCCAGTCCGGCGTGTTGGTGTCGCGGCCCATGGCCGGTGCGTTGGGAAGCTCGAAAAAGGCCAGCACATTGCCGCCTCCGGCATCCAGAAAGATATGCATGTACGGATCAGGCGCTTTGGTGGAGGGGACATGGTCTTCGGCAAAAGCCAGCTGAAAATCCATGTTCAGGTACTTGGCGTACCAGTCCACCGTCTGCTTGGCATCTTTGCAGCGGTAGGCCACATGGTGGAATTTTTTGATTTTCATGAAGGCTCCTGTCGATTCGGTAGGCTGGGTCATTCTATGAAAATACATGCACCCCGACTCAAAACGTTGGGGTCAGACATTTTTTTGCATTAAGGACTTACGCATGAGACCCTTCAAGGTGCTGGGCATTCAGCAAATCGCGATCGGCGGACCGGATAAAAAACGCCTGCAAAAACTCTGGGTGGACATGCTGGGCCTGGAAGTCGTCGGGACCTTCAAAAGCGAGAGGGAAAACGTGGATGAAGACATCTGTGCCATCGGCACCGGCCCGTTCAAGGTGGAAGTTGACCTGATGCAGCCCCTGGACCCCGACAAAAAGCCCGCCGTGCACACCACCCCGCTCAACCACGTCGGCTTGTGGATTGATGACCTGCCCCTGGCGGTGCAGTGGCTCAGCGCGCAAGGCGTGCGTTTTGCGCCCGGTGGTATCCGCAAAGGAGCCGCTGGTTTTGACATCTGCTTTTTACACCCCAAAAGCAACGACGAGTTTCCAATTGCCGGGGAGGGTGTGTTGATTGAATTGGTGCAGGCGCCCCCTGAAGTGGTGACCGCGTTTAGCCGGATGCAGGGCACAGCCAACTAAGCGAAGTCGGGAACGCGGCTAAAGCTTTTGTGCGTTTGCGCGTGCACGGGCCATGGCCGCTTCAATCACCTGACGCTTTTGCGCCAGCACAGCGGGGTCTGTGATTTGCGAGTGGGCGGCCAGGTTAAGCAGCTTGTCCTTGGCTTTTTCTTCAAGCCTTTTCTGGTTCTCTTCCTTGTCACGATTGATGCGTGAGCTATGAAAGTTGTAGCGCTTACGGGCGGTTTCAGCTTGGGCGTCTGACCAGGCATCCCAGCCGGTCGCGCCATCACTGACCGGCTCCATGACAATGCAATCAACCGGGCAGACCGGCAGGCACAGGTCGCAACCGGTGCAATAGGCCTCCATGACGGTGTGCATCAGTTTGTTGCTGCCCACGATGGCGTCCGTAGGGCAGGCTTTGATACACAGTGTGCAGCCTATGCACCAAGCCTCGTCAATCACTGCAACGGTGCGCTCTGCTTCAACACCAAACGCGGGGTTGAGTGCAACACAGGGCTGCCCTGTCACCTTGGCAAGACGCTCAATGCCTTGGGCGCCGCCCGGCGGACACTGGTTGATGGGGACGCCGTCCGACGCAATGGCCTGGGCGTAGGCGGCACAGTCCGGGTAGCCGCATCGCGTGCACTGGGTCTGGGGCAATACGGCCAGAATACGCTCGAACAAAGCAGCCATGGGCCGGGATGCGCGTGGCAGATCCGTGCTGGGCAAGCGTACTCAGGAAGGTGTCTTTATTTGGCTGCGGCCTTTTTGGCAACCGTCTTCCTGGCTGGCGCTGGCTTTTTAACCGGGGCGGTGGCTACCGTTTTTGCGATGGCTTTTAACGCTGACTTGGGCACCGGCTTGACTGCAGGCTTGGCGGCGGACTTTGTTGCAGGCTTTGTTGCAGGCTTAGTTCTAGCTTGAGGCGCAGCCTTGCCTGCTACTGAAGGTGCTACGCCCGTTTTTGACCCTGCTTTGGCGTTGTGCGACTGGATGAAAGACTTGACCTCGGGGTACACAATCTCGCGCCAGCGGCGGCCAGAAAAAATGCCGTAGTGACCGGCACCCTTGGCTTCCAGATGCTTTTTCAGGTGCTTGGCCACACCCGTGCAGATGTCGTGCACGGCTTCGGTCTGGCCGGAGCCGGAGATGTCGTCGAGCTCGCCTTCAATGGAAAACAGCGCGGTCTGTTGTATGTCTTGCGGCTTGACGCGCTCAACCTTGCCGTCTACGCCCACCACATCCCAGGTCCCGTTGACCAGGGCAAATTCCTGAAACACGATTTTGATGGTTTCCAGGTAGTAATGCGCGTCCATGTCCAGCACCGCGTTGTACTCGTCATAGAACTTGATGTGTTGCTCGGTGCTGGCGTCGTCGCCCTTGATCAGGTCGTTGAAGAACTCAAAATGGCTCTTGGCGTGGTTACTCGGGTTCATGGCCACAAAACCGGCGTGCTGCAGGAAACCCGGGTAGACGCGGCGACCTGCGCCCGGGAAATTGCTGGGCACGCGGAAGATGACGTTGTTCTCAAACCAGTCATTGCTCTTGTTCATGGCCAGGTTATTAACCGCAGTGGGTGATTTGCGGGCGTCAATCGGGCCACCCATCATGACCATGCTCAGCGGCGTTTTTTCACCCCGGCTGGCCATCAAGGAGACAGCCGCCAGCACAGGCACGGTGGGCTGGCAGACGCTCATGACATGGCAGTTACCGTAGCTTTTTTGCAGGTGGCGGATAAATTCCTGCACGTAATTGACGTAGTCATCGAGGTGGAATTCGCCCTCGGAGGTAGGGACCAGGCGGGCGTTTTTCCAGTCGGTAATGTAGACCTTGTGGTCGATGAGCATGGTTTTGACCGTGTCGCGCAAAAGCGTGGCGTAATGCCCCGACAAGGGCGCAACAATCAAAACGGCGGGCTGGCTTTTGAGCTTTTCCAGGGTTTTCGTGTCGTCAGTGAAGCGCTTGAACCGGCGCAACTCGCAAAAAGGCTTGTCAATCTCTATGCGCTCATGAATGGCGATTTCAACACCGTCCACATCAATGGTGCGGATGCCGAATTCCGGCTTGACATAGTCTTTGCCCAAGCGGTGCATCAGGGAATATCCGGCTGACACGCGATCTGCGAAGGGAAAGTTGCCCATCAAGGACAGGGGATTGTCAAAAACTTTGGCGGCCACCTGAGCTAAATCAGAAAAAGGCTCCATCATGGATCGTTGGGCTTCGTAGATTTGATACATCATGGCTGAGTCACCTTTAAAAAATTGCTGCAGTGCAATATAACAGCAGTTAGAGGCTTGAATTCGAGTGAATTCCCTAATTTTTCGGGTTTTGGCGAGTCTGTTGATCACCCACAGGGATATCAGCGACTTCGACAGTACTTGTAGCCTCAAGTGCAATTGATGCAATTGAACCAGACGCTGTCAAAGTCATTGCTTGAGCTTGGCGCAGCTTGTCCTTTTTGCTGGGCCGTTTGCCCTTGATGCCCCCAATGGCTTGCGCCAGAGCGGTTGGCACCGGGGCTGAAGTGTCTTGACTGGCGAAAGCAGGGTTTTTTGGCTTTAAGGGGTTTGAAGGTGCTACTAGGGGTAAGGGTTGCGGGGGTGATTGCAGCTCAAAACCCGCAATGGTTTCCCGCGGCAGGGCGATACCCTGGCGCTTTTCAATCAGACGAAAATGCGGTTCTCTCTCAGGCGTCACCAGGTTGATGACCCAGCCACTGTTGATCTGCTCACTCGCGAGTCGTGCCGCATCGTCACTGGGGGCTGAACTGGTGTTTGGATGGTCTGGCTTCTGGGCAACCGCATGTTCAACCCGGTGGAGGTAGTCTGCGGCCGAGCGGGGCAGGTCGAAATTGACCACCACCGGCGCAAAAGTGCCCTTTTGCGTGAGCGCAAGGCCTTCGGTGGCAGAGTCGGTCGCCACCATAACGCACACGCGCGATGACTTGAAATCAGCCAACACCTGCGCTTGCTTGCCCGGGCTGAGCTCTTTGTGCAGGGGTTCAGCGCTCAATTGGGCTTTGCGCAGTTTGTCGGCTACCACTTCGGCTGCATGTTTGGTTGCCACATACATCAGCACCCGTTTCCAGCCATGGTGGGCGATCAGATGGCGAACAAGTTGGGTGCGTCGGGCGGGGTCGATCAGTATGCAGCGTTGGGTCATTGGTGGGGTTCTGGAGGAATTGAGTTTAAGCCGCGCCGTATGATCAGTGCATCAGCATTCAAGGCAAGACGTGAAAAAGACATTCAAGCTCAATATCGAAGGCAAGAACCGCGACCGCGTTCTTGAGGCCACCAAACATGAGATCCGTAAATACGTCAAGCGCCAGCGGCGAGTCGAGCTTCCTGCAGGCGTTGACTTCTGGGATTTTGACTGCCGCTTTGGTGCCACCGAAGAAACTGCCCAAGGGGTGCATTTCGCCAGCCTGACGGCCCTGATCGATGCCACCGCTCAGGCCGGCGCAGGCTCTTTTTATATTGAGTTGCTGGCTAAAAACGGCGTTCGCAGCCACAAGCCGCGAAGCGACGCAGCCTAGCTACTGTCCCATCACGTCGTAAAACGCCGCAACACGCCCCAACACGCTACAGGGCGCTTCGCGTCCGGCACCTCAAACCACTTTTGCCACAGACTGGCAGACGTAATCAATATTCTTGCTGTTGAGTGCCGCAACGCACATGCGACCTGTGTCGGTGCCGTACACCGCAAACTCCTGGCGCAAGCGCACCATCTGGTCTTTGCTCAGACCTGAGTAGCTGAACATGCCGATTTGCTCGGTAATAAAGCTCATGTCCTGCTTGACGCCGGCCGCCTGGAGGCCACTGACCAGTTTCTGGCGCATGGCCTTGATGCGAACCCGCATCTCGCCTAACTCTTGCTCCCACAGCGCGCGCAGCTCGGGGTTGTTCAGCACAGCCGCCACCACAGCACCACCGTGGGTGGGCGGGTTGGAGTAGTTGGTGCGAATCACGATCTTGAGCTGGCTCAGAACCCGGTCTGCTTCTTCTTTTGTAGCACACAATACAGACAGAGCACCGACGCGCTCGCCATACAGGCTAAAGCTTTTGCTGAAACTGGTGGACACAAAGAAGGTCAGGCCGGCGGCGACAAACTTGCCGATCACGGCACCGTCCTCGGCAATGCCGTAGCCAAAGCCCTGGTAAGCCATGTCCAGAAAAGGCGTGAGTTTTTTGGCTTTCACGGCGGCAATCACCTGGTCCCACTGCGCGGGGGTGATGTCGTAGCCGGTGGGGTTGTGGCAGCAGGCGTGCAGCACGATGATGGTGCCCTCGGCAGCCCCTGAGATGTCGGCCAGCATGCCCGCAAAGTTAATGCCGCCTTTTCCGTCGTTGGCGGACTGGTCGAAATAGCGGTAACTCTCCACTTTGAAACCGGCGCTGCCAAACAGGGCGCGGTGGTTTTCCCAGCTGGGGTCAGAAATCATCAGTTTGGCGTCGGGGTTGAGCTTTTTGAGAAAGTCAGCGCCAATCTTCAGGCCGCCTGTGCCGCCTATGCCTTGCACCGTTGCCACACGGCCGCTTTTGACGGGTTCGGAATCGGCACCGAACACCAGCGTTTTGACGGCGGCGTCGTAGGCGGCAATACCGTCTATGGGCAGGTAGCCGCGCGCGGTGGGCTTTTCCATCATGGTTTTCTCGGCGGCTTGCACACACTGCAGCAGTGGCAGCTTGCCGTTGTCATCGAAATACACGCCCACGCCCAGATTGACCTTGTTGGGGTTGGTGTCGGCATTGAACTGCTCGATCAGACCCAGTATCGGGTCGCGGGGGGCCATTTCGACGGCGGAGAAGAGGGACATGAAGGGTTCCTTGTAATGTTTGAATTTCTCGGTACGAGAAGCTTGACCTGAAAGCACCAAATTTTAGCGGCCTTTAGAGTGCAATCCGGGTAAATTGGTAGGATGCAAGCACGGGAGTGAAGCGCATGACTGCAAAAACTGGCAACGATTTATTTATCGTCGATAACAGCGATCAAGACTGGAAAGTTCTGAACTACCTGGCGGAATGGACAGAAATTTCAGACCAATTTGACATTGCCACCGGGTATTTTGAAATCGGAGCCTTGCTGGCCCTTGATGGCAAGTGGCAAAAGCTTGATCAAGTCCGCATCTTGATGGGTGATGAAGTCACCAAGCGTACTCACCGCGCCTTGGCCGAGGGGCTTGCGCGGGTCGGACAACTGTTGGACAACAGCATTGAGCAAGAAAAGCAAAAAAACGATTTTTTGACTGGCGTTGAGCAAATCGTAGAGGCCATTGCCAGCGGAAAAATTCAGTGTCGGGTGTATGTCAAGAAAAAGTTCCATGCCAAGGCCTACATCACCCACAGCAAGCTGGCGGTAGTCGGGTCTTCAGCCTTGGTGGGTTCCAGCAATTTCACTTTTCCTGGCCTCACCGGCAATGTTGAACTCAATGTACAGCTTCGGCGTGAGGTAGAAATGCTCCAGCAATGGTTTGACGCGCATTGGGCTGAGGCCGAAGACGCCTGCGCTGAAGTGCTTAAAGTAATGGAGCGCCAAACCCGCAACTACCTGCCGTTTGAGGTGTATGCCAAGTCGCTACAAGCCTATTTCAATAACTACGAAGAAACGGCGGGCGACTGGGAGCGGCACCAGGCGCGTATGTACCCAATCCTTGACCAGTACCAACGTGATGGTTACGGCGCGCTGCTCAAAATTGGAGGAAAGTACGGTGGTGCATTTCTGTGCGATGGCGTGGGTTTGGGCAAGACCTTTGTGGGGCTCATGCTGATAGAGCGTCTGGTGAAGTTTGAGCGTAAAAAAGTGCTTTTGGTGGTTCCTAAGTCCGGGCGAGAGCCGGTTTGGGAATCGAGCTTGCGGCGTTATCTGCCCGAGTTGTTCGGGGATTTCTCTAATCTCGTGCTAATCAACCATACCGATCTGCAGCGCGGTGGCGAATGGGTAGAAAAAATCCAGCGCCTCAAGGAGCAGGCTGACGTGATCGTCATTGACGAAGCCCACCACTTTCGTAATCCCAGCACCAAGAAAGACACTTCCCGCTACTGGCAGATGCAGGCATTGGCCAAAGACAAAACAGTCTACATGCTCACCGCCACGCCCATCAACAACCGCTTGATCGACCTGCAGCACTTGATTGAACATTTCACGCAGCGGGTGCCGGATCACTTCAAAGAAACATTGGGCATTCACTCATTGCCAGGGCACTTCCGCAAGCTTGAAAAAGAGCTCAGCAAGCGCATGGGCAGCGAACTTCTGCAAGGTGAATTGGCAGGGCTGGAAACCGGTGACATCCTGTCGCAAGACAGCTTGTTCCGTGAACTGGTGGTGCAGCGCAGCCGTGCCTACGTAAGGCAAAGCCAGATCACTGCTGGTGCTAAAGCGGCGCTGTTCCCCAAGCGCGAAGCACCCAAAGTAGCGGACTACTCCGTCAAAAAGACCTACGGCAAGCTCTTGGCCATGGTTGAAAAGGCATTTAACAAGAAGCAGCCGCTGTTTACCTTGCCCATGTATTACCCACTGGCCTATTCCAAAGTGCCGGTAGCCGATGGCTTTGAAGATAACCGCCAAAAGC